>JBOHTE010000397.1:0-16573 GCA_050733555.1 Gemmatimonadaceae bacterium
CATGTCGAGCACCGTGCGCCCCTCGGCGTTCTTGATCACGACGCGGCGAACGTTGCCCTCGCGCACGATCTTGCGGAGCGTGGCGAGCAACCCCTGACCACTCACGTGCAGCTCTTCCGTGCGTCCGGCATCGTCGGTCATGTCGTCTCCCGTTGAATCGGGGCGGTAACAAGGCGCGCTCCTCGGCGCTACGCCGCATCATGCACCGGGACGCGGCCGCTGGCCAGTGCGGATTCGGGTTGGCCCGTGAGCTGCCCGGTTACCGCTCGGCGATGAGCTGGACCAGATGGACGAGCGTCTCCGTGGTCTTCTCCAGCCCACGCCGGGAATTGAATTCCAGCTTGCTGTGGAATTCGTGGCCGCCGGTGAAGATGTTCGGGCAGGGAAGACCGCGGAACGTGAGCTTCGATCCGTCGGTGCCGCCGCGGATGGGTCGGAGTACCGGCGTGAACCCGGCGCGCCGCGCCGCCTCGAGCGCATACTGCGTGATCTCCGGGTGCTCCTTGAGCACCTCCTTCATATTCCGGTAATTCTCCACCATCTCGATGCGGGCCGTGACGCCCGCGAAGCGCGCGGCGGATTCGTTCACGAGGGTGCGCAGCAGGCGCTCCTGTTCCTCGAGCCCGCTCACGTCGAAGTCGCGCAGCAGCACCTTTACGCTCGACCGTTCGATGTCGAGCACACCCGTGTACGGATGCACGAAGCCCTGGCGCTCCTCGGTCGTTTCCGGGAGCGTGTCGTGCGGCATGTGACTCAGAAAATCGGCCATGGCGTACATCGCGTTCACCATCACGCCCTTGGCGGATCCGGGGTGGGCGCTCTTGCCGAGAAAGGTGACCGTGGCCGTCCGCGCATTCCACGTCTCCTCGTTGATCTCGCCGAGTGTGTCGCCATCGACCGTGTAGGCAAAGTCGGCGCCGAACTGCTTGATGTCGAACTTGCTGATGCCAACGCCGACCTCCTCATCCGCGGTGAACGCGACGCGAATGGGGCCGTGCACGATCTGCGGGTTGGCGGCGAGCGTATCCACGAGCGTCATGATCGCGGCGACGCCGGCCTTGTCATCCGAACCGAGCAGGGTCGTCCCGTCGGTCGTGATGATGTCGTCGCCGATCAGATCGTTGAGCACGGGATGCTGCGCCACCGTGATGACCTGTGACGGATCCGCCGGAAGCGTGATGTCGCCGCCCTGGTAGTTCCGATGAATGATCGGGTTGACGTTCGCACCGCTGACCGCGGGCGACGTGTCCACGTGCGCGAGCAACCCAACCGTGGGCACGCCGGACGGGTCCGGCATCGTGGCTGGAATGGACGCGTACACCATGCAATAGTCGCTCACGTGCACGTCGCTCGCGCGGAGCTGTTCCAGCTCCGTCGCGAGCAGGTTGGCCAGCTCCCACTGCGTGGGCGTGCTCGGCACGGTGTCCTGGTCCTCGCGCGACTGTGTGCCGATGCGAACGTAGCGCAGGAAGCGGTCAACGACGCGTTCGGAGGGCGGCTTCAGGGTGGTGGTCATGGAGCGGAGGTTGGTGTATGGCGGAATGGCACTGAATTCAGGAGATTGTAAGTCTACTGCGCTCCGGCGTGGGCTCAACGGTTTGGCCGGCTGGCGCGATATACATCTGGACGCATTGGGCCGGTCTCGTGCGAGCTGGCCGCCGGCGTCCACTGGAGCGTTCTGCCGGTCCTCATCGTTCGCTCCTGCTCGCGCACCTATCGTCACTCGGAAACCTGGAGGGGTTCGTCATGCGAGTCCGTTTGTTGCTGCTCAGCGCCGCCGCATCGCTGTTCACCGTGACATCCGCCGTCGCCCAGCGCCCGGCAGTTCCCGGAGGCCGCGCGCCCGGCCGCGGAGGCGCGCCTGGTGGTGAGCCGGCCGACACCGGCGGTGTGCCGGCGGTGGAGAAGGTCTCGACCACGCAACACACCATCACGATTGGGGGCAAGGCAGTCGCCTATACGGCGAACGCCGGCACCATGGTGCTGCGCGACGACGACGGGAAGCCCAAGGCCACGGTGTTCTACATCTCCTACACGCGCGACCAGCAGGACGCGGCGAACCGTCCGGTCACGTTCTTCTTCAACGGCGGCCCGGGTTAGGCGTCCATCTGGCTCGACATGGGCATCATGAGCCCCAAGCACCCGGACATGGGTCCCGGCGGTGCGCAGCCGGCCCCTCCCTACAATCTCGTCGACAATGCGAACTCGCCCCTCGACGTCACCGATCTCGTGCAGGTTGACGCGATGATGACCGGGTACTCGCGTCCCGGCCCCGGCGTCAAGGCAACGGACTACACCGGCGCGAAGAACGACATCCAGATGTTCGGGGAATTCATCCGCAACTATCTCGACAAGTATCACCGCTGGGGGTCGCCCAAGTATCTCTTCGGCGAGAGCTATGGCACGTTCCGCTCCGCGGGACTGGCGTCCGAGCTGCAGGATGACGAGGGCATCGAGCTGAACGGCATCATGCTCCTCGGCACGGTGCTCGACTTCCAGTACATCGCGCAGTCGCCCACGAACGACATTGGCTACGCGACCTTCCTGCCGACGTACACGGCGACCGCGTGGTATCACAAGAAGCTCGGCGCGGATCTGCAGAAGGAGACGCTCGAGCAGGTGGTCCAGCAGTCGCGCGATTACGCGTTCGGCGACTACCTCACGGAACTCGCCAAGGGGAACAAGCTGACGGCCGCCGAGCGGAGCACGGTGGCGCAGAAGCTCGCGCAGCTCACCGGCGTGTCGGAGCAATTCGTGTTGAACACGAATCTCCGGATCGACGCGGGCACCTATCGCACGGAGCTGCTCCGCGGCGACCGCGAGACGGTGGGGCGCTACGACAGCCGGCTCATCGGCATGAACGGCAACGCCGCGAACCAGCGCGAGGACTATGACCCGTCCGACGTCGCGCCATCCGGTGCATTCATGTCCGCCTTCATGCGCTACCTGCACCAGGATCTCAACTACACGACGAATCTGCAGTACTACATGGGCGGACACACCGGCCGCTGGGACTACAGCTCACTGGGCTTCGGGTATCCGAACGTGGTGGAATCGCTGCGCCTCGCCATGGCCAAGGACCCGTACCTGCACGTCATGGTTGGCGCGGGCTACTACGACATGGCGACGCCGTTTGCGAACGCGGAATACACCTTCGATCACATCGGCTTCGACCAGACGTACAAGGACCGCGTGCAGTTCAAGTATTTCGAGAGCGGCCACATGGCGTACCTCAACCAGGCGTCGGCGAAGCAGCTCAAGTCGGACATCGCGCAGTTCATCGAGTCGACGCAGCATCTGACGCAGGTGACCGCGGCGGCGCATTGAGCTTCCTCGCCCCATTGCCCCGCCCGTGGGAATCGGTAGTCGGGAATGGGGAATCGTGGGAATGGGGAATGGGAGGGCGAGTCTCTGCTTTTGATGAAATCGGGGTGGGGTAGAAGGGGGCGGAGTGCCTCCCCGATTCCCCATTCCCGATTGCCGATTCCCACGGGCGGGGCGGTGGGGCGGGGGCTATTTTCCTCCACATGTCAGCAGAAACGCAGGCGACGGCGAACGCAATCGGCGACGCGCGAGTGAACGTGCTGGGCGTCGGCGTGAGTCCCATCAACATGGCGCAGGCGCTCGAGACCATAGCGGGATGGATCGCCCGCGGCGAGCGCCACTACGTGTGCGTGAGCGGCGTGCACGGTGTCATGGAGAGCCAGACCGATCCGGCGCTGCGGCAGATTCACAACGCGGCGGGCCTCGTCACGCCGGACGGCATGCCGCTGGTGTGGCTCTCGCGCCTGCACGGCTACGGGACGGCCGATCGCGTGTATGGTCCCGATCTCATGCTTACACTCTGTGCGCTCTCCGAGTCACGGCAGTACCGGCACTTCTTCTACGGCGGAGCCGAGGACGTGCCCACCATCCTGGTGGCGCGCCTGCGGGAGCGGTTTCCACGCCTGCAGGTAACGGGCAGCATCTCGCCACCGTTCCGCCTGCTCACCGCGGAGGAAGACGACGCGATCGTGCGCCAGATCAACGAGAGTGGCGCCGACATTGTGTGGGTGGGACTGAGCACGCCAAAACAGGAACGCTGGATGCACGCGCACGTGGGGCGGCTCGACGCGCCCGTGCTCATTGGCGTCGGGGCCGCTTTCGACTTTCACGCCGGACGGAAGAAGCAGGCGCCACGCTGGATGCAGCGCAGTGGACTCGAATGGCTCTTTCGTCTTGGATCGGAGCCGCGACGCCTGTGGCGGCGCTATCTCATCAACAATCCGCTGTTTGTCTACCGGGTGTTGCTCCAGGCGTCCGGACTGCGCCGTTACGACTGACGAGAGTCGCTGCGCCGGCGTCGGGCCGCGGCATCGGTTGGAGACCTGTGCCGCACCCGAGTCTGTATGCGTCCTCCAGCTATGAATCGTCGCCTCCGACTCGGCCTCACCGTGGCACTCGCCCTCTACGGCATTCCGTGTCTGCTGCATCCTGGGGCGGGACGGCTGCTCGATGGCGTGGATCTCGCCATTCACGAGACGGGACATCTCGTGTTCGGTCCATTTGGCGAGTTCATTGGAGTCGCCGGTGGCACACTCGGTCAGCTCATCATGCCAGCGGTGTTCGTGGTCTACTTCTGGCGCCGCGGCGACCGTCACGCCGCGAGCGTCGCGCTCTGGTGGATGGGACAGAGCCTCTGGAACGTGTCGGTGTACGCGGCTGACGCGCGCAGTCAGCTGCTGCCGCTCGTTGGCGGCGGTGAACATGACTGGGCATACATGTTCGGCAGACTCGGACTGCTGCAACTCGACACGCGCATCGCCCGACTCATCTGGCTCACGGGCGTTCTGCTCTACGTGATGGCGATCGTGCTCGGAGTGCGTTCGGCGCAGCAGAGCGAAGAGACACCGGAGACGGACGCGGGGTCGGACCCGCAGAGGGTCTGACCCCGATCTGTCTGTCCCTATCGGATGCTGTCCTTCGGCACCGGCTTCTTCGCGGTAGCTGGTGTCACGGGTTTCTTCGCGGGTACTGCCTTCGCGGGTGGCACCGTCGCCGGTGCGATCGTGGCATGGGGCGTGGTCGCGGCCGGTGTTCTCGCAGGAGAAGCAGCTTTGGCGCCTGCGGGCAGTTGCACCGATCCGGTGGCCGTCGCAGCGGTCGTCGCTCCGACTGCTGCCGGCGTCGTCTTCGCTGCATTGCCAGCCGGCGTTGCGGGTGATGCCGCGGTTGCTGATGACGGTGCGGCGGTTGCTGATGACGGTACGGCGGACGCGGCCTGCGAGCCCTGCGCGCACGGGTTGCCGCCCTGTGCGGCGGGTTGGGCGGCGGCGGACTTCTTGTGTCCGAAGATCCCCTTGAGACTCGCGACGGCGGTCGTTGCGGTGGCCACCGCGGACGTCGCCTTGTCATTCGCGTTCTGGACGCCGGCCGAGCCGGTAGCGCCGGCAATCGCGGCGGCCGTTCCACCAGCGCCATTGCTGCACGGCGCCGGCGAGCCCGTCCCCGCCCCCGCCCCCGACGCAAGACCCGCCAGGAACGTCGGCGTGGACGACACGCCGTTGGCGAGCTTTTCATAATGCAGCGGAAATTCGCCGCCGAGTGAATGCTGATTGCCTTCGTAGGAGTTGATCGCGTTCACCGTGAGGTTGAGCTCGAAGTGGAAGCCGTAGATCTGCTGGCCCGGATACCACATGAGCTCGAACTGGGCGTCACCCGTGCCACCCGGCTGGAGTGAGAATCGGGGATCGAAGGTCGATCCGTAGACCTGACCAATCCCCCGCACGCCATTGGCGCCATACACGACATAGCGATTGCCCTTGTCATCCACGGCCGTCCCGGAGCCCTGCGCATACCCGAGGATGAGCGGCTTTGCGGTCTTGTTGCGGAATCGCACGACGGCGTCGATGACCTTGTAACCGCGCAATTCGCTGGTGCGGAAGTTGGTGACGACAGCCGCGAAGTCGTTCGTCTCGGAGCAGTAGGGCGTGTTGCCGCACACCAGACCGCTGTCCGTCGCACTGCTCGCGGCCGGCGCCGGCGACTGCGCCTGCGTGGCGACTTGGGGGACGAGCACCGAGACGGCGAATAGCACGACAACGCCCGCCCATCTCACGGATGCACTGGCTTGCATGTTCCACTCTCCTTATGGTGGCTTCGAATCGAGACCGCACATAGAGCCAGTGCGCAGGACGAGTGCGAAAACCGTCATCGGATGAGCAGGGGAGGGGCAGCCCATGGGCTGCCCCTTGGCCGTCCCGGGTTGTCGCGCCCTAGCTCCGGGCGGGTTGCGCGAAGAGCACGAGGCTTCCGCCGGGCTCGCGTACACCGATCTCGTCCATTCCGTACGAGGTGCGCCGTCGCGGGACGACGATCTCCATGCCGTCGATGGCGCGCGCAATGGCGTCGATGTCGTTCACCTCGATGAAGAGCCCCGTGCTCGATCGCGCGCCCTGCCCTATGATGTCGCCGACATCGTTCCGGACACTCTCGCGACTCTGGTACATCACCTCGATGCCGTCCTTGACGAGAATGACGAAGCCGAGCGCGTTGCCCTCTGGTACTTCCACGGTCTTCTCGAAGCCCAGCCGGTCCACCCAGAAGCTCAGGCACGGCTCGATGGCATCAACTACCAGAACGGGTGTCAGCTTCTGAACGGTGAGCGGCGCTGCTGTGCGCGGATTGTCCCTGGTTGCGGCCATGAGTGTTTCCGGGTGATGGTCATGCTCTGCGCTGCAATGGGAACGATCGCGGAGGTGCAGGGATTGAGCAATACGACGAAATGTGGATCGGCCAGGACGGATGCGGAGTGCGGCGCTCCGTGACGAGTGCGCCGGTGCCGATTCGCCGCCGAATTGACTTCCGTCGTGCCCGGGCAAATACTTCGAGTGACAATTGAGATCCCGTGGTGATTTGCCGCCTATTGCCGCCACGTAAAACAACGGCTAAAACGCGAGCGCCTGGGCGGCGACCTTCAGCCGACCGTCGCATGAGCGCACCTACCAGTCTCCCGATCGCCATCCTCCACGAACATCCCGACTGGTTCAAGCCGCTCTTTACCGAGCTTGACCGGCGCGGCATTCCGTACGTGCGCATTGACGCCGCCGCGCACGAGTTCGATCCGGCGGAGCGCCGTGAGGACATTCCGTACTCGCTCGTGTTCAATCGCGCGAGTCCGTCCGCGTACATGCGCGGCCACGCGCAGTCCACCTTCTTCACGCTGCACTGGCTGCGCCACCTCGAACGGCTCGGCGTGCCCGTCGTGAACGGCGCCGACATCTACGCGCTCGAGCTCTCCAAGGCGAATCAGCTCGACCTCACGGCCTCGCTCGGTCTGCCGTTCCCCCGCGCCCGTGCGATCAACGACGCGTCGCGGGCGGTGCAGGCGGCGCGCAATGCGCAACTGCGCTATCCCGTGCTCGTCAAGGCGAACATTGGCGGATCGGGCGCCGGCATCGTGCGCTACGACACCGAGGCCGCGCTCGACGGCGCCGTGTCGCGCGGTGAGGTGCAGCTTGGCATCGACGGCGTCGCGCTCGTGCAGGAATCGGCGCCGCTGCGCGATGGACGCATCACGCGCGTCGAGACGCTCGGCGGGCGGTATCTGTACGCCATCAACGTCTACCCCGCGTCAGGTTCGTTCGATCTCTGCCCGGCCGACGCGTGCCAGCGTGCCGACGGCGTGGAGCTCGTCCGTTCGGCGTGCGCGGTGGACGCGCCGAAGACCGGGCTGCGGGTGGAAGCCTGCACGCCGGACGCGGAGATCATCGCGCAGGTTGAACATCTCGCGCGCGCCGCCGATCTCGACGTGGGCGGCATCGAATATCTGATCGACGATCGTGACGGCCGGCATTACTTCTACGACATCAACGCGCTGTCGAATTTTGTGGCGGACGCTGAGCGCGTCGTCGGTTTCGATCCCTTCGTGCGGCTCGTGGATTATCTGGAAGCACGGCTGTTTGCCGGTGCCGGGCGGCAGGCGGTGCTGCCATGAGATACGGCTACTGGCTTCCCGTATTTGGCGGATGGCTGCGCAACGTGCCCGATGAGGGGATGGAGGCGTCGTGGGCCTACGCGAAGCGGCTGGCGCAGCGCAGTGAGGAGATCGGCTTCGACATCACGCTCATCGCGGAGTTGCTGCTCAACGACATCAAGGGGATCGACGCGCCGTCGCTCGACGCGTGGTCCACGGCGGCGGCGCTCGCCGCGGTCACGGAGCGGCTGGAGTTGATGGTGGCGGTGCGGCCTTCGTTCCATCCGCCGGCGATCTTCGCCAAGCAGGCGGCGAACATCGATCGCATCGCGAACGGCCGGCTGGCGTTGAACGTCGTGTCCGCATGGTGGAAGGACGAGGCACGGCGCTATGGCGCGGCGTTCGACGAGCACGACGATCGCTACGCGCGCACCAGCGAATGGCTGGACGTGGTAGACGGCGCGTGGCGCGACGCGAAGTTCAGCTATGACGGCCGCCTCTACCGGGCGGAGGATCTGGTGCTGGAGCCCAAGCCTGTCGCCACGCCGGCGCGGCATGGGCGGGCGCGTCCCACGGTGTATGCGGGCGGAGAATCGGAGACGGCCAAGGAGCTGATCGCGCGCAAGTGCGACGCGTACGTCATGCACGGCGACCCGCCGGAACGCATCGCGCCGAAGGTCGCGGACCTCACGCGGCGGCGCGAGGCAGCGAGCGAGGCGCTGTATCGTGAAACGGGCGCATCGCTGCCGCCGCTGCAGTTCGGCGTGGCCGGATACGTGATCGTGCGCGACGACCAGCGGGAGGTGGACGCCGAAGTCGAGCGGATCACCAACGTGGCCGCAGGTTCACCGGGCTACGGGAACTATCAGGACTGGGTGCAGAACACCCGGCTGGAGCAGCAGGTGAGCGTTCGCGATTACTCGGTGAGCAACCGCGGACTGCGCGCCGGCCTTACCGGCACGGCAGAGCAGGTGGCGGATCGCGTGCGTGCGTTCGCGGATGCCGGAGTGGATCTGCTGCTCCTGCAGTGCAGTCCGCAACTGGAGGAGATGGAGCGGGTGGGGGAGCAGGTCATTCCGTTGACCGAAGGGGTGGGTAGAAGTGCAGCGGCGGCGGTGAACCAATAGCGCCACAGTTCAACCTGGCCGTGGCAAGTCGAAGGTCCGCGCACTACTTGCATGATTAGCTAAGTATCTTATCTTGTCTGTGTGGACTCCGCGTTCAAGGCTCTCGCCGATCCGACCCGCCGCGAAATTCTGAAGCTCCTGCGCAAGGGACCGCGCACGTCGGGCGATATTGCCGAGCGGTTCGACACCGCCTGGCCCACCATCTCGCGCCACCTCGGCGTGCTCCGCGACGCGGGGCTCATCCTGTCCGAACGTCACGGTCAGCAGATCGTCTACGAGCTCAACTCCACCGTGTTCAACGACATCGTCGAGCAACTGCTCGATTGGGTTCGTCCCGGGAGGAAGCATGCGTAAGTGGTATCCCGCGATCATCCTCGCGGGTGCGATCGTGTTCTCCGCTATCGTGTACGCACGACTGCCGGCTACCATTGCCACGCACTGGGGCATCAACGGAGAGCCCAATGGTTACAGCAGCCGGCCTGTTGGCGCCTTCATTCTTCCGGTGATGGGACTGGCCATCTGGGGCCTCATGCGCGGCCTGCCGCTCGTCGACCCGCGGCGCGCCAACTATGCGAAGTTCCAGGGCACCTATGACCTGGTGATCAACCTGGTGGTCACGCTGCTGGTCGTCGTGCACATCACGATGCTGGGGCGGGCACTCGGCTGGCCCGTGCCCGCCGCTCTGCGCACGAGCGCTCTGATCATTGGCGGGGTGACGCTCATACTTGGCAACGTGCTGCCCCGTGCCCGCTCGAACTGGTGGTTCGGCATCCGCACGCCGTGGACGCTCTCCAGCGAGACGGTGTGGACGCGGACGCACCGGCTGGGCGGCTATCTCTTCACCGCGGCCGGCCTGATCACGCTGCTGTCGGCGTTGCTGCCGCCGCAGGACTCGTTCATTCTGCTCATAGTTTCCGTGGGAGCGGCATCGCTGGCCTCGATGGCCTACTCATATTTCGCCTGGCGGGAGGAACAACGGTGAAGCGCATCCTGATTGCCGCAGCGGGTCTGCTGCTGTGCGGCGCGACGACCGTGGCTGCGCAGAACGCCGAGCCGTACACCTTTCGCATGATCGTGGGCGGGGACACGCTCTCGAGCGAGGTGGTGCAACGCTCTGCGACGCGTGTGGACGTCGACATGATCGACAAGTCTACCGGAGCGCACTGGCAGTACAATCTCGCGGTGAAGCCGGACGGCCAGGTTTCGGCGATGAACAACGCGTACTATCGTCTGGCGCAACATGACTCCGTGCCGTATCAGAGCGCGGCGCTCGCATTCGGTGGCGACTCGGTGACAGTGACGATTTCAGGAAACGTCTCACACGTCGAGAAGATCGCGTCGCGGCCGGACGCGATGCCGTACATCAACCCGTCGTTCGCGATGGTCGAGCAGTTGTTGCGGCGCGCGCGGGTGCTGGGTGGTTCGACAGACACGCTGCACATTTTTTCCGTGGTCGGCGGAACGACCGTCCCCGTGATCGTGGAGCGGGTGGGCGCCGATTCGGCGGTCGTTCGCATCGGCGAGTCCGAGATGCGGGTGGCGGAGGGTCCGGATGGCGCGCTGCTCGGCGCGGTGATACCAGCACAGCATGTCCGTGTGATTCGTGAGGCTGGCGCGCACCCGCTCATCACGCGAAAGATCGATTACGGTGCGCCACCGGGAGCGCCGTACACCGCGCAGGATGTCACCGTGCACACGCCCGCGGGGCTGTCGTTCACCGGAACGTTGACCCTGCCCGTTGCGCATACCGGCCGGGTTCCCGCGGTCGTGACCATCACGGGCTCGGGGGCGGAGGATCGCGACGAGCGAATTCCCACCGTGGAGGGGTACCGCCCCTTCTGGCAAGTGGCTGATACCCTGGCGCGACGCGGGATCGCCACACTGCGATTGGACGACCGCGGCATCAACGGTTCGAGCGCCGGCCCCGCTGGCGCTACCTCCGCCGACTTCGCCAATGACATCCGCGCAGCGCTGGCGTACCTGCGCGCGCGGCCCGACATCGACGGCGACCGCCTGGCGCTCGTGGGACACAGTGAAGGTGGCGAGATCGCGCCCATGGTCGCGGCCACCGATCAGCGACTCAAGGGAATCGTGCTGATGGCCGGCCCCGCGTACACCGGGCGCCGCATCCTGGCATTCCAGCAGCGGAATGGGGTCAACAACATGCCGTCGCTCTCGCTGGCCCAGCGCAAGGCCGCGCTGGCCGAGAGCCAGCGGGCAACGGACAGCCTGGCTCGACAAAACGGCTGGTTGCGCTACTTCCTGTCGTACGATCCGGTGCCGACGGCTCGCAAGGTCCGCGTGCCGGTGCTCATTCTCCAGGGGGAGACGGACCAGCAAGTGACTCCCGAACAGGCGGACACGCTGGCGGAGGCGTTCCGCGCCGGCGGCAATCGCGACGTCACCCTGCGGAAGTTTCCCGCGACCGATCATCTCTTTCTCGCCGACTCCACCGGGAATCCGGCGCGCTACAGCCTGCTTCGCACGCGCGTGGTGCGCCCCGAAGTGCTTGGTGCGATGGCCGACTGGCTGGTGGCGCGATTGCACTGAGGCGCGTGCGGAGCCGCGCCGCTCGCGTCGCCTCCCCCGCCCCCTCCCAGTCTTCCTCTCCCTCATCCGCTTCCGCCAGCATCGCGTTATCATGTCTGGGTCGAGCATGTCACCGCGGATCCGCCGCGCCGCCACCGGCGCGGTCCAGCACGGGAGAGTGATATGAAGGCCGATGCGCATGTCTCTCGTCGCGACTTTCTGAAGGCTGGTGCCACCACCGCCGCCGGTCTCACCATCGCGTTCTACATCCCGTCGCGGTTCACCGCGGTCGCCCGTGGCGAGGCGCCGGCCGTTCCGGGCAATGATGCGGCCTTCGCTCCCAACGGCTGGGTGCATATCGGCACGGACGGCATCGTCACCATCACCGTGGACAAATCGGAAATGGGGCAGGGGGTGAACACGTCCTATCCGATGCTCGTGGCCGAGGAGCTGGACGCCGATTTCGCGCAGGTACACCTTGGCGCCGCACCGGAAAATCCCGCCGGGTGGACGCGCCGCATGGGGACCGGTGGCAGCAGCAGCGTACGGTCCTCGTACGACACGCTGCGCAAGGCGGGCGCCACGGCGCGCGCGATGCTCGTGACGGCTGCGGCTCAGCAGTGGGGCGTGGACGCCGCGTCCTGTCACACCGGGAAGAGTGCGGTGATTCACGCGGCGACGGGCCGCACCCTTTCGTACGGTGCGCTTGCGTCACGCGCCGGCAAGCTGCCTGTGCCCGCTGATCCGCCGCTCAAGGATCCGAAGGACTTCCGCATTCTCGGCACGCGCGTGCGCCGGCTCGACACGCCGGTCAAGGTGAACGGCACCGCGCGCTTCGGCATCGACACGCGCGTTCCCGGCATGCTCTACGCGTCCATCGAGCGCTCACCGGCGTTCGGCGGCAGTGTCACGCGCGTGGACGATACGCGCGCCCGGGCGATGCCCGGCGTGAAGCGCGTCGTGCAGCTCGCCGCGGTGAAGAGTGCGCGATCGGAAAACGCCGTGGCGGTCGTGGCCGACAGCTACTGGCACGCGCTCTCGGCGCGCCGCGCGCTGCAGATCGAATGGAACGATGGGCCGAATGGGTCGCTCGACAGCGCCGCAATCAGCGCCAGGCTGGCGCAGCTCGCGGAAAAACCGGGTCTCCCCGCCCGCACGGAAGGTGATGCCGGCGCCGCGATGCAGGGCGCCGCAAAAACCATCGAAGCGGTGTACGAAGTGCCCTACCTCGCGCACGCCACCATGGAGCCCATGAACTGCACCGCGCACGTGCGCGCCGATGGCTGCGATGTATGGGCTCCCACACAAGGGCAGTCGGGTACGCAGCAGGTGGCGGCCGAAGTCGCGGGGCTGCCGGCGGAACAGGTGCGCGTGCACACGACCTATCTGGGCGGCGGCTTCGGCCGGCGCAGCGAGACCGATTTCGTGGCCGAAGCGGTGCAGCTCTCGAAAGTGATGGGCGCGCCCGTGCAGGTGATCGATATTCGCGAGGACGATGTGCGACACGATTTCTATCGTCCCACGACGTACAACCGCTTCTCCGCCGGCTTCGACGCGAGCGGCAATCCGGTGGCGTGGACGCATCGCATCGTCGGTACGTCCATCGCGACATCCAAGGGGCGTCCGCCGAGCGACGGGATCGATGGCTCGCTGGTGGAGGGCGCGGCCAACGTGCCCTACGAGATTCCCAACATCCTCGTCGAGCAGACCATCGCCGATCTCCCGATTCCGCTCGGCTACTGGCGGTCAGTGGGCAGTTCGCACAACGCGTATCTCACCGAGTGCTTCGTCGACGAGGTCGCGCGCGCCGCGGGGAAGGATCCGTACGAGTTCCGTCGCGCGCTGCTCGCCAGCCATCCGCGCCATCTGGGCGTGCTCGAGCTGGCGGCGCAGAAGGCGGGGTGGGGCACACCGCTTCCTGCAGGGCGCACGCGCGGCATCGCGGTGGCCGAGTCGTTTGGGTCATACGTGGCGGAGGTAGCGGAAGTCTCCCTCGACAGCAAGGGCGTGCCGCGCGTGCACCGCGTGGTGTGCGCGGTGGACTGCGGTCCGGTGGTCAATCCGGACACGATCGAAGCGCAGATGCAGAGCGGCATCGTGTACGGTCTCACGGCCGCGCTGTATGGCGACATCACGATCGAGCGCGGACGCGTGCGGCAGGGGAATTTCAATGACTATCCCATGCTCCGCATGAAGGAGATGCCGAAGGTCGACGTGTACATCGTGCCGAGCACCGGGAAGCAGGGGGGCATCGGCGAGCCCGGCACGCCGCCCATCGCGCCGGCGGTGTGCAACGCGATCTTCGCGGCAACGGGAGTGCCGGTGCGGCGACTGCCGATCATCCGGGACGGCAAGTCGAGGATTGCGGGTATGATGTAGGCTCGCGACTGGCCGATGACGGGGCGGGACGGGGATCAACGGTCCTGTCGCGTCCGGCGTAACAGCACGAGCAGGCTTCGCGTCCCTCACCGCCCACTCGCCATGCACACCTTCGTCTTGCGGCGCGCTGGCGCCGTACGCACTGCCGCGGCCGTCGCACTGGGCCCGATTACGGCGCTCACGATGCTCACGGTACCCGCCACGCGCGCGCAGAGTGCGCTCCCCACGCCGCAGCAGGCGGTTGGCGCAGCCGCCCCGGCGGCGGCGCTTGCGTCCGACAGTGCCATTCTTGCCGCGGAGCAGTACGAGCGTCCGCCCGCGGTGATCGAGCGACTCGTCACCGCGCCGCGCGAGAACAACGTTTCACTCACCGCCGCCACGCAGAGTCCTGATCGCCGCTGGTTCTACAAGCTCGTGAGCGCCGGGATGCCCAGCGTGCAGACGTTCGGGAAGCCGCACTACTATCTGGGCGAGTTGCAGGTGGACTATCTGGCGAATCGCGCGCGGTCGCTCACCGATCGCGGCGCGGCCAGACTCGATCTGATCGATGGACTCACGGGTAGCCTGCGCCAGATTGCCGCACCCGCTGGCGCGACGCTGAGCAGTCCGGCCTGGTCGAGCGATGGTACCCGCATCGCCTACATCGCGAACTTCACGAACGCCACGCGTCTGTACGTGGCCGACGTCGCGACGGGCAAGACGCGTGCGTTGGGCTCGGTCTCTCTGCTGGCCACGCTGGTCACGGAGCCACAGTGGACCGCGGATGGACGCAGCATCGTCGCGGTGGTGATTCCCGATGGCCGCAGGGCGCCGCCGGTCGAGCCGGCCATTGCCACCGGTCCCGAAGTGCGCATCACCGACGCAAAGAAGGACAGAACGCGCGTGTACGCCACGCTGCTCCAGGGTCCGCAGGACGCGGCGTTGCTGGAGTACTACATCACGGGGCAGCTCGCGCTCATCGATGCGAAGTCCGGCGCCGTGCATCGCGTCGGCGCTCCCGCCATGATCGACGACGTGGATCCCTCGCCTGACGGCAGGTATTTCCGGGTCACGCTGGTGCGGAAGCCGTTCTCGTACATCGTGCCCATGACGAGCTTCGCGCGGTCGGAGGAACTCTGGGATGCCAGCGGCCACACGGTGGCGCAACTTGCCGAGCAGTCAGCGCGGCTGAGCGACGATCGTGATGCAACGACGCCGGCGGAACGCGCGGCAGCCGACACCGTGTCGCGCGACTTCACCTGGCTTCCCGATGGATCGGGACTGGCATACCTCAAGCAGGACCCGGCGCCGCATCGCGGCGAGCCGGATTCGTCGGCCGAGGCGTCAGCGTTCGAGCGCGGCGCTGGTGCCGCGGGTCGTGCGGCCCGGCGCAAGGATCACCTCTACGCGTGGGCACCACCGTTCGATGCCGCGGGTCGCCGCGAGCTGTTCACGAGCGACAATCGCATGGGCAGCGTGCTCTTCTCGGCCGACGCGAAGCTGGCGTTCGTCGCCGAGAACGTCTCGGGTACGGGGCACGTGTATGCCGTGTACTTCAATGAGCCGACCAAGCGCTACACGATCTGGCGGCTTCGCGGACTCAACGCGAGCGTGGGCGGTGGCCGTCGCTTCTTCGGTGGCGGGCGTGGTGGAAATGGCGCGGACTCGGTCACGTTCTACGAGAATCCCGGCGCGATCATGACGACCCCAGCACGCTCTGGCGTCGACGTCGCATTGCTGTCTCCGGACGGGAGCGCCGCATACCTCGAAGGGACGCATTACAGCCGCGACTGGGAGCACCAGGCGCCGCGCGGCTTCGTGGATCGCGTGGAGATTCGCACCGGGAAGAAAACGCCGGTGTTCGAAGGTGCGGCCGACGTCTCCGAGACGGTTACCGCTGCACTGGATGACAGCCTGTCGAGGGTCATCATCGAGCGCCAGTCGCCCACGATGGTGCCCGACGCCTGGCTGCGCGATGCGGCGAGCCGCCAGTCCATGAAGCAGCTCACGCACAACGTGGATTACGCGCCGGAATTCACGCACGCGGTGCGCAAGCGCATCTGGGTAACGCGCGCGGACGGCTATCGCTTTCTCGTCAATCTCACGCTCCCTGAAGGCTACCAGGCCGGCACACGCCTTCCCGCCATGTTCTGGTTCTACCCATACGAATACACCGACGAGGGTGGCTATCTGCGCACGCTGCGCACCGAGAACATCAACCAGTTTCCGCGCTCCGCGCCCCGCACCATCGAGTACCTCGTGACCCAGGGCTACGCGGTGGCCGACTTCGACCCGCCCATCGTCGGCGAGCAGGGGCGGATGAACGACAACTACGTGAATGATCTGCGCAACAATCTCTATGCGGTGATCGACGAGCTGGATCGCGATGGATACATCGACCGGACCCGGCTCGCGATCGGAGGGCACAGCTATGGCGCCTTCAGCACGGTGAACGCCATGGTGCACACGCCGTTCTTCAAGGCCGGCATTGCGGGTGACGGCATGTACAATCGCTCGCTCACGCCGAACGGATTCCAGAACGAGCGGCGGGATCTCTGGGCCGGCCAGTCGACGTATCTGGCGATGTCGCCAATGCTCTTTGCCG
>JBOHTE010000398.1:0-20417 GCA_050733555.1 Gemmatimonadaceae bacterium
GGGCAGCCCCATGGGCTGCCCCTTGGGCTGCCCCGTCCGTCGGCCTTCAAAGTTGCTTCTCGACTTCCGCTGTCGCGATGGCTGTGTGCGCGGTCGTCTCGCGCAGGAACTCGCTCGCGGCTTGCACCAGCGCGCGCCCGGCGTCCTTGTCGGGGAGCGACGCCACGTTGATGCGCACGTTGTACACGGCGCCGCGGCAGGCGGCTTCCGCGAGCAGCGCGGACACGCCTGCATCGGACACGGCGTTGCGATTCCCCTTCGTGGCGACGACCTCGCTGAGTGCCGCGACGTCGGCGCAGGCGCGCGCCGTCTCGAGCGGCACCTCGCTCGCGCCAATGAGCGCAGCCGTGATCGCGGCCTCGCGTTGAGTGATCTGCTCCGGCGTGCCCTTGGGCAGTCTGTACGCCGTTGATACCGCCGCGTACGACTCGGCGTCCAGCTCCACGAGCTGGCGGAGCCGCTGCACGAGCTGTGCGGCGCGCTGCACGACGGTCTCCATCTCGTCGCGCACACCGGCGTACTGCATCTTCCCAATGGTGAGACCGGCGACCATCTGCGCGAGGGCGGCGGCCAGCGCGCCTGCCTGCGCGGCGGCGCTCCCGCCTCCTGGCGTGGGCGACGACGAGGCCAGCGACGCAACGAACGCCGAGACAGACTGCTCCTGCGGCATGGCCGCGCGCAGTTTGCGCTCGAACACCTGGTCCGGCGAGAAGCGAGCGAGTTGCAGGTAGCGGGCGGCCGCATCGAACAGCGCGCGCTCCGGGATGAGCCCCACGATTTCGCTCCATGTCGTGTTCACGCCGCCCGCCGCGGCCTCACGACGAACCATGTCGTACGCGCGATGCACGGGCGTTCGCTCCGTGTCCACGAGATTCATGGACACCTGCGCCTGTCCGTTCACCTCGAGACCGAGCGCCTTCACGTAGCGGAGTCCGCCGGAGGAGCCACGCACGGCCTTCGCGACCGCTTTCGCGACCGGCATGTTGCGGGCGTCGCCGAGGTACACGTTGTACGCCACCAGGAAGGGTCGCGCGCCGATCGCGACCGCGCCCGCCGTGGCATGCACACGCGGCGGACCGAAGTCCGGCGCACGGGCGGGATCAGTGGCAATCGTGTCGCGAATGCCCTCGAACTCACCGCGGCGCACATCCGCCAGATTCTCCCGCTCGGGTCGCGTGGCGGCGCGCTCGTACAGGTACACCGGGATCTCCAGCGCGGTGCCCACACGCGCCCCGAGCTGGCGCGCGAGCGCGACGCACTCGTCCATCGTCGTGCCTTCCAGCGGCACGAACGGAACGACATCCGTGGCGCCCATGCGCGGATGCTCGCCGTGGTGCACGGTGAGATCGATGCGGTCGCGCGCTGCGAGAATGCCGGCGAATGCGGCGTCCACCGCGTGTGCCACGGGAGCCACGAAGGTGATGACCGAGCGATTGTGCGCCTCGTCGGACGAGACGTCGAGGACGACGACTCCCGGAACGGCCGCGATTGCCGTGCAGATCTCGGCAATGACTTCCGGTCGGCGGCCTTCGCTGAAATTCGGAACGCAGGAAACGAGGGACATGAGATTCGGGAATCAGGAGTGAAGGGACGAGCCTACGCGGCGGTCGTCACGGTGCGTCGCAACCACGCGTACATGTCCGGGTTGCCGGCGAGGATGGACGATGACGCGAGCGGCGGTGGCGCGCCATCCACGGTCGTGACGAGACCGCCGGCTTCCCGCACGATCAGCGCGCCGGCCGCGAAATCCCACGGCGCGAGCGAGAGCTCCCAGAACGCGTCGAAACGCCCGCACGCCACGTCGCACAGATCGAGCGCGGCCGAGCCCGCGCGGCGCACGCCAGCGGTGGCGCGCGTCACGGCCGCGAATTGCGGCAGGTATCGCGGGATCTGTTCCACCGTGCGGAAGGGAAACCCCGTGCCGATGAGCGCGAGCGCGGGGTCGGTGATCCCTGACACCCGAATGGGTGCGCCGTCCCGTTGCGCGCCGCCGCCGACCGTCGCGGTGAAGCACTCGCCGGTCGCGACGTTGCGCACGACCGCGCCGGCCGGCGTGCCGTCGAGCAGGAGCGCGATGGACACCGCGTATTCCGGATAGCCGTGCAGAAAGTTCGTGGTGCCATCCAGCGGGTCCACGACGAACAGCATCCGCGCGTCGAGCGGCGCGTCGGGCGAGAGCTCCTCGCCCATGAAGATCGCGCCTGGTGCCTGCGCCGCGAGCATGTCGCGAATGATCCGTTCGGCGCCGAGGTCCACGTCGCTCACGAAGTCCGAGTGCGCCTTGGTGCGCCACTCGAGCGTGGCCAGTGCGCCGGAGCGCTCACTGATGAAGCGCGCGGCGGCGTCCGCGGCGGCGATCATTTCGGCGAGCAACGTGGTCGCGCGCTCAACGATGTGTTCTGCTTGCACCGTCCCGGAGGGCGTCATAGCTTGGGTGAATGTCCAGAATCTTCAGCGGAATCCAGCCGTCCGGCGAACTGCACATCGGCAACTATCTCGGCGCCGTCAGGAACTGGGTTCAACTGCAGAATTCGTATGAGTGCATCTACTGCATTGTGGACTACCACGCCATCACGGGCGCGTATGAGCCGGACGATCTGCGCCGGCGCACGCGCGAGATGGCGGTGTCGCTGCTCGCGGCCGGCCTGGACCCGGAGAAATGTACGCTGTTCGTCCAGTCCATGGTTCCGGAACACACCGAGCTGCAATGGATCCTGAACACGGTCACCCCGCTGGGTGAACTGGAGCGGCAGACGCAGTTCAAGGACAAGGCGTCGCGACAGGAGAGCGTGCTCGCCGGACTGCTCAACTATCCCGTGCTGCAGGCGGCGGACATTCTGCTCTATCGCGCCGAGTACGTGCCGGTTGGTGAGGACCAGGTGCAGCATCTCGAGCTGTCGCGTGAACTGGCGCGCCGGTGGAACGCGAAGTTCGGCGTGGATCTCTTCCCCGAGCCCAAGCCCATGCTCACGACGACGCGGCGCGTGATGGGACTCGACGGCCAGTCGAAGATGTCCAAGTCCATGGGCAATACCATTGGTCTCCTCGAATCGCCCGACGAGATCTGGGCCAAACTGCGGCCGGCCATGACGGATCCGGCACGCGTGCGGCGCACCGATCCGGGCACGCCCGAGGTCTGCAACATCTACCACCTGCATCAGGCATTCAGCGAACCGGCTACGGTGGACCACGTCGCCACGATGTGCCGCACGGCCGGGTGGGGGTGCATTGACTGCAAGCGGGTCCTCCTTGACGGCATGATGCGCGAGTTGGCGCCCATCCGGGAGCGCGCGGCCGAGCTGAACTCGCACCCCGAGCGCATCACGGAAATCCTGTGCGCCGGGGCCGAACGCTGTCGCGCGCGCGCGCGCGACACCATGACCGAGGTGCGAGAACGTATGGGACTGCGATGACCGTCGCGTCCCTTGCTCTCTCCTGGTCGCTGCTCGCGGCGGCGCCGGCCGCCGGTGGACTCGTCTCCGCGCTCAAGCTCGACCTGCTCGTCAAGCTGGTGCTCGCGTGCGTCCTGGGCGGTATCGTGGGGCTGGAACGGGAGATCTCGGCCAAGCCGGCCGGATTGCGCACGAACATTCTCATCTGCGTGGGCGCCGCGCTGTTCATGCACCTGTCCATCACGGTGGCCGAAATCGGCTACTCGAACGTGGGGCAGCCGTACGGTGATACCACGCGCATCGCGGCGCAGATCGTGTCCGGCATCGGGTTCCTCGGCGCGGGCGCGATTTTGCACTCGCGCGGTGCGGTGGTCGGCCTCACGACGGCCGCGACGATCTGGGTGGTGGCGGCGATCGGCGCGGCGGTCGGCGCGGGCGAATACATCGAGGCCGTGGGCACGACGGTGCTCATCACGCTTGTCCTCGTGGGCCTCAAGCCGGCGGAGCGGCTCCTGCTCGCCAAGCGCCGCACGGTGAGCGCGACGCTGCGTGTCTCCCCCGGCTCCGACTATCAGGAATTCGAGGAGCTGTTTCGCAGCACGGGCGTGCACATCCTCAAGCACACGACGTTCGATCACCCTGAAGATCGCACCTTCGAGTTGCGCCTCGTGGGCGCCAACAAGCAGTTCGACGCGCTCGTGGACATGCTGCACCGTCGCGGCGACGTGGTGAGCATTCAGCTCGACTGATGCAATGAGCCGCAAACTGGTGATGCAATGAGCCGCAAACTGGTGGTGGACCTGCGCGCCCGTGCGCCGATCTGGAGCTTTCCCGACTCCGCCGAGGAGCGGCTCCGGGCCGCGATGCCGTCTGGATGGGATGCGCACATCGTGAGCGCGCCGACGGTATCCGACGGCGACGGTGGGACCGCGCCGAGCGCGGAAGTTCGCGACGCCATCGCGGACGCCGAAGCGTACTTCAGCTTCGGCATTTCGCATGCACTCTGGCTCGACGCGCATGCGCTGCGCTGGGTGCACACGGCAGCGGCCGGCGTGGGGAGCGTCCTCTTTCCCGAGATGCGGGCAAGCCCCGTGATTCTCACCAACTCGGCTGGCGTGCACGCGGTGCCGATTGCCGAGCACGTGGTGGGCGGCGTGCTGTTTCTGATGCGCGGCTTCGACGTCGCGCGAGCCAACCAGCACGCGAAGCGTTGGAATCGCGAGGTCTTCGTTGCGGCCGACTCGCCGATGCGCGAAATGCGCGAGTGTCGCGTGCTGGTCATTGGCGCTGGCGGCCTGGGGAGCGCCATCGCGCGGCGACTGACGCTGCTGGGCGCGTCCTGCACCGGGGTGCGGCGTCATCCGGAGCGTGGCCTGCCAACCGGATTCATGCGCGTGGTGGGGAATGGCGAGTGGGAGTCGCTGCTGGGCGAAACGGACATTCTGGTGCTGGCGGCGCCGGCGACAACCGAGACACAGGGGCTGGTCGGCGGCGCCCAGCTCGACCGGTTGGCCGCGCACGCGATCGTCGTGAACGTCGCGCGCGGCTCCCTGCTCGACGAAGGGGCGCTGGCGCAGCGCGTGGCGTCGGGCCGCTTGCGCGGCGCGCAGCTGGATGTCTTCGATGAGGAGCCGCTCCCGTCGGACAGCCCGCTGTGGGATCTGCCATCGGTGCTCATCACACCGCACGTGTCGGGCGTGTCACGCGGCTTCTGGGAGCGCGAGCTGGATCTCTTCCTCGACAACTGGCGCCGGTACGTGGCGGGGGAGCCCATGCGCAACGTCGTGGACAAGGCGGCCGGATACTGACCGTGGACGCGCGGCACCTCGAGCGACTGGCGCTGCGTTCGCGCGCCGCCGGCTCGAGCGCCGAAGAGGATGCGCGCGCGCACTGCTCGCGGACGCTCGCCGCGCTGGATTTCTCCGCGATGCCCGAGGCGTTCGACTACTCGGCGCTGCCGGGACAGCTTGGCACGCCGCTGGCGGGCGGCGTCGCGCTGGTCATGTTTCTCGCGGCCGGACACGTGGGGTATCGGGCGCATCCCTGGATCGCGCTGGCGATTCTGCTCGTTGGCGGAGTCGTGATCGCGACCGGCGCCTGGTGGCTGGCCGCACGAGGGGTGCTCGCGTGTCCATGGCAGCGGGCGCAAGGCACGAATCTCGTCGCGGTGCGCGGCGAACCGCGCGTCTGGCTCGTGGCGCATCTCGATTCCAAGAGTCAACCCGTTCCCATTGTCGTGCGCGCACTCGGGGTCACCATGTGCGTCGTGGTATGGCTCGTGGCCGTGGCGTGGAGTCTCGTCCAGGGTGGAGGCGCGGGCGTTGCCGCCGGCTGGGTCGTGATCGCGATCGCGGGCGCACTCGGTGCCATGCCGTTGGTGGCGAGCCTGGTGGGCGACCGCTCGGCCGGCGCGGTGGACAATGCGTCGGGCGTCGCGGCCGTGCTGACCGTCGTCGAGCAACTTCCGCGTGAATGCGGCGTCGGCGTACTGCTCACCAGCGCCGAGGAGCTGGGGCTGGTGGGCGCGCGCGCGTGGGTGCGCAGCCGCGCGGCCGGTGTCGCCATCAACTTCGACGGCATTGACGATACCGGCGGGGTGCGGCTGTCGTACCGGCGCCGCGCGCCGGTGCGACTGCTCGCCGCATTCGCGAGAGCCAGCGCGTCGTCGGGCGTGCGCACGCGAAACGGACGCGTGCCCAATGGCGTACTGGTGGATGGCGTGGCGCTTGCCGATGCAGGGTGGGAAGTCCTGACGGTCAGCCGGGGAACGTGGAGCACGGTGGCCCGCATCCACACGCCGCGTGACGATCTGGCTCACCTCGCAGGCAGCGGCATTGCGGACGTCGCGCGTCTCGTGGTTCGCGTGATCGAGGAGATGACCTGAATGGAGCAAATCGTGTTGATTGTGGTCCTGATCGTGGGACTGCTCATGGTGCCGTTCGGCCTGCCGGGACTGTGGGTGATGCTGGGCGCCGTGACACTGTACTCGTATGCACTGCCGTCCGGCGGAATCGGCACGGGCACGATCATCGTGGTCGCTGCGCTGGCGTTTCTGGGGGAAGTGCTGGAGTTTCTGCTCACCGGCCGGTTCGTGAAGCGCTATGGCGGATCGCGGCGCTCGGGGTGGGGCGCCATCCTCGGGTCGATCGTCGGGGCGATCATTGGCGTGCCGGTACCCGTGATCGGCTCGCTCATCGGCGCGTTCGCCGGTGCGTTCGTGGGCGCCTGGCTGGCGGAAATGACGCTGCGTCGTGAGGTGCACGCAGCCACGCGCGTGGCGACCGGCGCGCTCCTGGGCCGCATGGCGGCCGTGGCGACCAAGGCTGGCGTGGGGTGCGCGGTGATTGTCTGGGTGGTGTTTGCGGTATTTGTGGGCGGGGTGGGCGGGGTACGGGGGGTCTGACGGCGTTCCCGCGCGGGGTCTGACCCCGTTCCCCGTGTTGACTGCACCGGCCACCGCCCTGATCTTTCACGGTGATCCATCCTCGCCGCGCTCGAGCGCGGCATTTTCTTGAGGGCAGCGTGTGACGATCCGTGCGCAGCGCCGCATCCCCGCGGTGGGCGGTGCGCACCGTCCGTCACGCCCTGCGGCTTTGGGAGTGTTCATGTTCGATCGCAACATCCGCACGGTCGTCATCGTTGGCGCACAATGGGGCGATGAAGGGAAGGGCAAGCTCGTGGACGTGCTCGCCGAGCGCGCCGACTGGGTGGTGCGCTACCAGGGGGGCGCGAACGCCGGTCATACGGTGCAGATCGGCGGGCGACAGTTCGTGCTGCATCAGATCCCGAGTGGCATCCTGCACCCCGGCGTGCGTTGCGCGATCGGGAACGGCGTCGTGCTCGATCCGGACACGCTCTTCACGGAGATTGACGAGCTCGTGCGCGACGGCGTGGACGTGGAGGGGCGCCTCTACGTGAGCGACCGGGCGCATCTCGTGCTGCCCTATCACAAGCTGCTGGATTGCGAGAGCGCCGCGAGCAAGGCCATTGGCACGACCGGACGCGGCATCGGACCGGCCTATGAGGACAAGGTTGCGCGGCGTGGCGTGCGCGTGCTGGATCTGCGTCACCCGGAGCGGCTGCACGAACTCGTGGCCGCCGCCGCGAAGCATGCCGACGCGCAGCTCGCGGCGTTCGGTTCGGACAAGCGCGCCGATGTGGACGCCGTGGTGGCGTTGCTGGAGCGTCTTGCGCCGAGGCTGCTGCCCCTGGCCGAAGACGTGGGGCTCTCGGTGCACCGGGCCTGTGTGGCGGGCGCGGCGGTGCTGCTGGAGGGTGCGCAGGGCTCGCTGCTTGACGTGGACCACGGCACGTACCCGTACGTGACCTCGAGCAGCACGACATCGGGCGGCGCGGCGACCGGCGCGGGAATTGCGCCCACCGCCATCCACGCGGTGCTTGGTGTCGTGAAGGCGTACACCACGCGGGTGGGGAACGGCCCATTGCCCACGGAGCTCGACGAACCGTTGGCGAGCATGGTGCAGACACTTGGCAAGGAGTTTGGTGCGACTACGGGCCGGCCGCGGCGCTGCGGCTGGTTCGACGCGGTGGTCGTACGCTATGCGGCGCGTGTGAACGGGCTGTCCGGACTGGCGGTGACGAAGCTGGATGTGCTGGATACGCTCGAGCGTCTGGCCATCTGTACCGGCTATGAACGGGACGGCGACCTGTTCGAGGAATTTCCCGGCGATCTCGTCGCGCTCGAAGGGGTCGTCCCGCGCTACGAATGGTTCGACGGGTGGAAGCAGAGCACGGCGGGCGTGCGCAAGCTGGACGCGCTGCCCGCGCAGGCGCGGCGCTACCTGGACCGGATCGAGGAACTGGCGGGGACGCCGATTTCTTATGTCAGTGTGGGTACGCGACGCGATCAGATCATCGGGTTGTCATGAGTACGCGACCAGTCCCTCCGGCCTGGGACGTCGCGATTGTCGGCGCTGGACCCTGTGGGCTCGCGGCCGGCGTCGCCATGAAGCGTGCGGGCCTCAAGGCCGTGATCTTCGACCGCGGCTGCGTGGTGAGCGGCATCGTCGGCTATCCGACGTACATCACCTTCTTCTCCACGCCGGAAAGGCTGGCGATTGCTGGTGTGCCATTCATCATCGCCACGGAGAAGCCCACGCGTCGCGACGCGCTTGCCTACTATCGTGCGGTGGCATCCGAGTTCGACCTCGGCATCCGGCAGTACGAGACAGTTGACGCCGCGGAGCGAACGGGAGACCGGATCACGCTGCGCACGCGCACGCGACAGGGTGACGTGCGCGTGACGGACGCCCGCGCGCTGGTCGTGGCCACGGGCTACTTCGGACATCCCAACCGGCTGCAGGTACCCGGTGAGGATCTGCCGCACGTGACGCATCTCTTCACCGAGGGACACGTGGGCTACCGCCAGGACGTCGTCGTGGTGGGTGGCGGAAATTCGGCGGTGGAGGCCGCGCTCGACCTGCATCGCGCGGGCGCGCGGGTGACCATCGTGCACTTCCTGTCCACGCTCGATCGCAACATCAAGCCGTGGATCGTACCGGACATCACGAACCGCATCAAGGAAGGCAGCATTGGGGCGCGATTCGACTCACGCGTGCGGGAGATCACGCCCTCCGAAGTCATCCTGACGACGAAGAACGGCATCGATCACCTGCCGGCGCAACAGGTCTATCTCATGGTCGGCTATCAGCCGAATGTGGAGCTGCTCGACCAGCTCGGCGTGCCGCGCGATGCCACCACGGGCATTCCCGCGCACAATCCCGCGACCATGGAGACCGTCGTGCCGGGTGTGTTCATCGCGGGCGTGATCGCGAGCGGCAACGACGCGAACAAGACGTTCATCGAGAACGGGCGCTTTCACGGCGACCTCATCGCGCGGGCGCTCATCGGTCATGGGTCCGCGCACGAGGACACGGCCGCTGCCGGTGCCGCCAGTCACTGAGCACGGAGTCCCGATTCTGCGCTCCTCATTCCTTCACGACACCACAATGCCAGGCGACACCCATCCCGATGTCATGGAACGCCTCGTCTCGCTGTGCAAGCGGCGTGGCTTCATTTTCCAGTCGTCCGAAATCTACGGGGGCGCGGGATCGGTGTGGGACTACGGTCCGCTCGGCGTGGAGCTCAAGAAGAATCTCAAGGACCGCTGGTGGAACGCGATGGTGCGCGCGCGCGATGACATCGAGGGGCTGGACGCGGCGATCCTCATGCACCCGCGCGTCTGGGAAGCGAGCGGGCACGTGAGCGGCTTCGTGGATCCGCTGGTGGATTGTCGCAACTGCAAGCGGCGCTTTCGCGCGGATGATCCCGCCATCAAGGGCGTACCCGGCACGCCGGATGTGCAGTGTCCGGTGTGCGGCATGAAGGGCACGCTGGGCGCGGCGCGTCAGTTCAATCTGATGTTCAGGACGTTCATGGGCCCCGTGGAGGAGAGCGCGGCGGTGGTCTACCTCCGGCCGGAAACGGCGCAGGGGATCTACGTCAATTTCCTGAACGTGCAGCAGGCGACGCGGCAGAAGATTCCCTTCGGCATCGCGCAGATCGGCAAGGCGTTCCGCAACGAGATCACACCCGGGAACTTCATCTTCCGCACACGGGAGTTCGAGCAGATGGAGATGCAGTTCTTCGTGGCGCCGGGGACGGAGACGACGTGGTTCGAGTACTGGAAGGAGCAGCGGATGCGCTGGCATCAGTCGCTCGGCATCGACCCGGCGCGGTTGCAGTTTCACCAACATACGGCGGAAGAGCTCGCGCACTATGCCAGCGCGGCGTTCGACATCCAGTTCGATTTTGGCGGCACGCTGGGATTCCAGGAAATCGAGGGTGTGCACAACCGCGGCAATTTCGATCTCTCGCGTCACCAGGAGTACTCGGGGAAGAAGCTCGAGTACTTCGACCAGCCGAACAACCGGCGCTACATCCCGAACGTCGTCGAGACGTCCGTGGGCGCGGACCGCACCACCCTCGCGGTGCTGGTGAACGGGTATCGCGAGGAGCAGGTGGCGGGGGAGAGCGAGGGACGCACGGTACTCGGGCTGCATCCGGCGCTCGCGCCCGTGAAGGCGGGTGTGTTTCCCCTCGTGAAAAAGGACGGCATGCCCGAAATGGCCACGCGCATCGCGGCGGATCTCCGGGCGCGGCTTCCGGTGTTCTATGACGAATCGGGCGCGATCGGGCGGCGCTATCGGCGCCAGGACGAAATCGGCACGCCCTTCTGCGTGACCGTCGATGGGCAATCCACCACGGACGGGACGGTCACGGTGCGCGATCGCGACACGCTCAAGCAGGACCGCGTGGCGGCGGATCAGTTGCGCGACGTGCTTGTGGAGCGGCTCGCGGTATGACGCTGCCCGCGCTGGACCGGTTGCGGCGCGGCGGCGAACGCTTCATGGAGGAACTGTCGCGCGAGTATTACCAGGCCCATGCCGGGCTCAAGGCGGCGGCGGAGCTGCAGCCCATCTACGCGCGTCACGCCGACCTGTTCGCTGACGACGGGTTCCACCTCGTACTGGATGCGTTCCGCGATGCGGCGCCTGGAAGCCAGTCCGCGCGCTCGGCGCGACTGATGCTGGAGTGGCAGGCGGAGTCGCGCGTGTCGCGCGCGCTCGCGCCCATGGAGGAGCGCGAGATCGCCTGGGAGGCTGGCGCGGTCGCCACGCTGAGCGATGGACGCCAGGTACCGTACCAGCGCCTCGCGATCGACATTGCCAACGCGACCGAACACGCCGAGCGTCTGCTGCTGGAGCAGGGGCGCGCCACGCTGGTGCGCGCGGAGCTGGCGCCGATGCGGCGCGAGCATCTGCAGCGCGAGCGCGATCTCGTTGACGGACTGGGCATCGCGCCGACCTACAACGGCACGTTCAGCCTGGTGAGCGGCGTGGAGCTCGCGCCGCTCGTCGCACAGTGCGAGAGTTTCCTGCGCGATACCCAGTCCATGTGGGACGATGTGGTCGCGTCCACCGTGCGTGACCGCCTGGGGATCGATCCGCGCGACGCGACGCGCGCGGATGCGCTGGCGCTGCTGCGCGCGCCGCAGTTCGACGCGTTCTTTCCCGGTGCCGCCATGGAGGACGTCGTGACGCGGCAGGTGGGCGAAATGGGCGTTGATGCGCGTGCCGCTGGCCGCATCATCTTCGATACCGCGGACCGTGAAGGCAAGCGCTCACGCGCCTTCTGTTCGCCCGTGCGCGTGCCGCAGGAAGTCTATCTCGTACTGCGTCCGCACGGCGGCCAGCAGGATTACCGCACGTTTCTCCACGAGTTGGGCCACGCGCTGCACTTTGGGTACACGCGCCCGGACGCGCCGTTCGAGTCCCGCTGGCTGGGTGACAACTCGGTGACGGAATCGTACGCGATGCTCTTCGACCATCTCATGCACGATGCCGGGTGGTTGACGCGCTACACCGAGCTGGGACGCGTGCGCCTGGGCTCCTTCCTGCGCGCCGTGGGATTCGAGGAGCTGCAGTTCCTGCGGCGCTACTGCGCCAAGCTGATCTACGAATTCGCACTCTACGGTGGCGATGTGTCCTGGGAGAGCCTGCCGGATTTCTACGTGCAGACCCTCACCGGCGCCACCGGCTTTCGCTATGATCCCGCTGACGCCTTCGTGGACGTGGATCCGCGCTTCTACGCGGCGCGCTACCTCCGGGCCTGGCAGCTCCAGGCGCTGCTCACGGAAACGCTGCGCGAGCGATTCAACGAGGACTGGTGGCGCAACCCGCACGCCGGCCCGTGGATCGTGGACTCATTGCTCGGCGAAGGGCAGCGCGAACTCGCGGATGAGCTGGCGCAACGCGCCTCGGGCAGGGCGCTGTCGTTCGACCCGCTCGTGCGGGCGACCGAAGCGCTCATGGAGGCATCATGACGGGGAAGGGCACGGCCGTCGTCACCGGCGCGTCGCGCGGCATTGGGCGTGCGACGGCCAAACGGCTCGCGCAGCAGCACGAGGTCGTCGCCGTTGCGCGTACGGCGGCGGAACTGGGAACGCTGGCGCAGGAGATCGGCCACGCCGGGGGGACGTGTCACGCCGTGCCGCTCGACATCACCGATGCGGACGCCGTCGCCCGTGCGCTCGCCGGCGTCGAGGCGGATGTCCTCGTGAACAATGCGGGCATTGGCATCATGCGCCCGCTCGTGGAGCAGACGCTGGACGAATGGCGCGCGATGGTGGACGTGAACTTCAATGCACTGTTCTACGTGACACGCGTGCTGCTGCCCGGCATGCTGGAGCGCGGCCACGGTCACATCGTGAACATCGGGTCGCTCACCGGACGCAGCGCCTATCCCGGGGGCGCATGCTACGCCGCCACCAAGCATGCGGTGGTGGGATTCAGCGAATCCCTTATGTTGGAAGTGCGTGACGCGGGGGTGCGTGTCTCGCTCATCATGCCGGGATCGGTGGACACGGACTTCAGGCGCTCCGGTCGCGATACGAGCTGGATGATCACCGCGGATGAGGTGGCGGAGGCGGTGCACTTTGTCCTGCGTGAGGCCGGGAACGGTCTCGTGTCGCGCATCGAGATGCGGCCACGGAGGCCCGGGTCATGAGCAACGACGGTGCCGTGACCGGTGTCGTGCTCGTCGTCATCAGCGACCTGCTCTTTCGTTCGCGCATCGACGACGTGGCGCGCCGGCTGGGAGTGCCGCTCCGCGTCGCGAAATCCGTCACGCAACTCGAACGACACCTCGCAGCCGGTGCACCCGCCATGGCAATTGTGGATCTGGAGATTGACACGATGGATCCGGCGGAGACCGTCACGCGCATCCGGAATGCCGCCGGCGGAGCGGACACCCGCCTCATCGCCTTCGCGGGCCATACCAATCTGGATGCCATCCGTGCCGGGCGCGCCGCGGGCGCTGGCGTCGTGCTCGCCCGTTCGGCGTTCGTGACGCAGTTGCCGGCGCTGCTGGGCCGCATGGCAGAGGGGCAGCGCACCGCGCCGCCGGCCGGCTCGTGACGCGGCCGCGATCGGGACCGCCGCGCGGCAAGCGGCTCCAGTTTCCGCAATCGCCTGACGGAGCCGGCAAGGAGCCGGTACGGGGCGAACCGGTGCGGGGCGGACCTCGCGACGATGTCGGCATCCGCGAGCTGGTGGCCGTCCGCGAAGTGGCACACGCATTTCTCACGGCCGATCGCCCGCAGGAAGTCTTTCAGTTCGCGCTCGATCGGGTGAGCCCGCTGGTGGGCGCCACGTTCGCGTCCATCTATCTGATCGAGGAGAACGACGACACCCTGCGGCTGGCGGCCGCGTACAACTGGCCGGAGCAATATCGTCCCTTCCTCGGACAGGTGCGCGTGCGGCTCGGCAGCGGCCCCAGCGGGCAGGCGGCCAGCGAGCGACGGCTCATTCACGTGGCTGACGTGTTTGCCGATGAGGCGCTCGGCGACTGGCAGGAAGTCGCCACGGAACTCGGCTTCCGCGCGCTGGTTGCGATTCCGCTTCAGGCGAACGGGCGTGTGCTGGGGACCGTGACCTTCTACTTCGCCGAAGCGGCCGGCAACCTGGCGCAGGAAAGCGGGCTGCTGCGCATCGTCGCCGATCAGATCGCCGCCACGGCGGAGAAGGCGCGGCTCATAGACGATTTGCGGCGGGCCAATGCGGCACTGGTGGAGTCGAATGCGGAACTGGAGCGGCAGTTCCAGGCCGTGGTCGAAGCGCGTCGCCTCAAGGATGAGTTCCTCGCCAACATGAGTCACGAGTTGCGCACGCCGCTCACCGCCGTGCTCGGCTACACCTACCTCCTGCAGGAGGGGATGTCCGGCCCGCTCACGCCGGAGCAGAAGCAGACGCTGAGCCAGGTGACGACATCCAGCGAGCGCCTGCTCATTCTCATCGAGGATCTCCTCGAGTTGACGACGCTCAAGCGCGGTGAGCTGCAGGTGACGGTGGAGTCGTTCGACCCACGCGATGCGCTGCGCGAAGCCGCGGGCGGCGCGCATGGTCCGCCGCCTGCCGTGGCGCTGCGTCTCGAGATGCCCGAGGGCACGATGCCGGCCATGCGGAGCGATCGGCGCAAGGTGGTAAAGATTCTCGGCAGTCTGTTCAGCAATGCCTACAAGTTCACGTCACAGGGTGAGGTGCGCGCCACGGTAGAGACGCACGATGCTCTGGTTTGCTTCACCGTACAGGACACGGGCATTGGCATTTCCGAGGAGGCGCAGGCGGTCGTCTTCGAGGAGTTCCGCCAGGTGGATGGCTCCAGGCGTCGCGTGTATGGCGGTTCGGGACTCGGGCTGGCGCTGTCGCGGCAGCTCGCGCGGTTGCTCGGCGGGGACATCGAGCTGCGCTCGGGGCCGGGACAGGGGACCTCATTCGCGGTGGAACTGCCCCTGGACTATCATCCGGACCTGATGCGACTGATCACGACGCAGGCGCCGTGAGGCGGCGGCTCGCGTCGCTGATGGACCCATGACCCTCATGAGCCAGACGAGACTGAATGATTCAGGAGATCACGACAAAACATTCGCCCGCCGACGTGCTGGAGCGGGCCCGAACGTTCTTCGCGCTGCGGAATCCGCTTTACGGCGCCTTTCTCGAGAAGGAAGGGCCATCGTATGTGACCTTCCGCGGACAGGGTGGCGAGGAAATCGTCGTTGGCGTCACGCCGGGTGACGCTGGCACCCGCGTGCGCGCGTCCACCTACCTGTACGACGCCCAGATCTCGCGATTTTTCACGACGCTGGAGCCGGCGCCCATGGTGGAGGACATCATCGGATGACGCTCCCATTCGTGGCGACGCTGCGCGCGCGTCAGGAGACCATTCACGTCGGCGCACCGGGCGGAACGCCGCTCACGATGCGCGTCGAGATACCCGAGATCTGGGATACGGTTCGCATCCAGGCACAGCCCACCGAAAGCGTGCTCGCGGTGAAGGTCGCCGCGCTCGCTGCGCTCATGCCGCGCGCCGATCAGCGTGACTACGTGCTCAAGCTGGGCGGATTCGAGGTCCTCGATGAGCAACAGATGCTCTCGCAGTCCGGCGCGAAGAACGGCTCGATCTTTCTGCTGACGTACCGGCGCCGGCGCCCCGTTCGGTGAGTGTCACCGCCATCCCCGCTCACGAAATGGCGCCACGGCACGCCGCCTGAGGGGCGCTGCATGACCGTGGCGTTCGTTTCGCATGCCGACTGCGGCCGGCACGACACCGGATGGGGACACCCCGAACACGTCGGACGGCTCCGTGCGATTACGCGTGCGCTGCGCAACCACCTGGAGCTGTTCGGGGAGATCGAGCACGTCGAAGGACGTCATGCCACGCCGGACGAACTCGCCCTGGTGCACGACGCGACATACGTGCGCGAGGTGGAGCGCATGGCGCGCGTCGGCGGTGGGCACCTCGATCCCGATACGGTGGTGAGCGACGGATCGTGGGACGCTGCACGTGCCGCGGCCGGGTGCGCGCTCGACGGCGTGGACATGGCGTTCGACGGCCGCGCCACGCGGAGTTTCTGCGCCGTGCGTCCCCCTGGGCATCACGCCGTCCGCGACCACGCCATGGGCTTCTGTCTCTTTGGCAACGTCGCGCTGGCGGCGCACTATGCGCGCCGGCATCACGACGTGGAGCGCGTGCTCATCGTGGACTGGGACGTGCACCACGGCAACGGGACGCAGGCGCTGGTGGAGGGCGATCGCGGCATTCACTTCGTCTCCATGCACCAGTGGCCCTGGTATCCCGGCACTGGGGCCGCGGACGACCGCGGCAACGGCAATGTGTGGAATCTCCCCGAACCGCCTGGCCGGCCAGCCGCAGAATACGTCGCGACACTGCAGCGCGGCGTGGACGATGCAACCGAGGGCTTCACGCCGGACCTGGTGCTCCTGTCCGCCGGCTTCGACTCGCTCCGCGGCGATCCACTCGGCGGCTTCACGCTGGAAATGGAGCACGTCCAGGCGCTCACCCGCTTCATCGTCGAGCGCGCCGAGCACTGGTGCGGCGGGCGCGTGGTGTCCGTGCTGGAAGGCGGCTACGCACCGGACCGCGTGGGCGAGGCGGCGGTGGTGCATCTGGGGGCCCTGTTGTGACAGAAAGAGGGAATGGGCAAACGGCCGCGCCCCGCCGCCCTTCCCCTGGGAATGGGCAATCGGGAATGGGGAATCGGGGAGGCACTCCGCCCGCTGCCACCCCACCCCGATGTCATGGGGAATCGGAAATCGGCCTCCCCATTCCCACGATTCCCCATTCCCGATTGCCGATTCCCACGGGCGGGGCTGGGCGGCAGGGAGTGCCCGATTGCCGACTCCTGCTTACCTTCCTTCCCTCATGCCAATGTCCCACCCTCGCATTTCCCCTGTACCTGCTGTGCTGCGGCTCGTACAGACGGCGGTGCTTGGGCGCTGGCGCGCGACAGGGGAGGATCTCTACCGTGAGGTCGCCCGCTTGGGCGAGGCCGGACCGGGGCGCGACATCATCGTTGCCGGATGCGGGGCTGGTACAGCTACGGAATGGCTCGCGCTCCGGACCGGCGCTTCCGTGACCGGAGTGGATCCCGATCCGGACAGCGTGTCGCGCGCCGAGGAATTCGCGCGCAAACTCGCTGGCGATCTCCCGCTCCACTATGCCAGCGCGCCGCTGGACGATCTGCCGTACGAAACTAATGTCTTCGATCTCGCAATTGGCGAACCCGCGCTCTCTGCCGCCGGCGATGTCGCTGCGGCGGTCGGCGAGCTCGCCCGCGTCACCAGACCCATGGGCACCATCGTCCTCCTCCAGCCAACCTGGACCTCGGAGCTCGCGGCCGATGCACGCGAGATGCTCGTGGACCGGCTCGGCCTGCGCCCGCGTCTGCTCGTGGAGTGGAAGCAGTTGCTGCGTGAAGCGGGCGTCGTCGAATTACAGGTGCAGGACTGGACCGACGGCGCGCAGCCCGGCCGTCCGGCGCCCCCAGCCGATGCCGCAGTCCCCGGGCTGAGCTGGCATGACAAGGCGCAGATCGTCGGGCGCGCCTGGCGCTGGTCGGGGTGGCGCGCCGCCCGTGGTGCCGTCGCGCGCGAGAAGAAGCTGCTCGAGGAACTGTCGCACGAGCGGGCCATTGGATTTCAGCTCATCCGTGGAGTGAAGTGGCCACACGAGAGGACGTCGTGACCGGACCGGCCGACACCGCGCTCCGCTGCGTCTATCGCGCGTCGGACGGGGCGGCGCGCTGTGATCTCTCGCCCGCGGAGATTGCCGATGTTCTGCGGACCAACAGCGGCGAGCTCTGGGTGGACATCGACTCCAGCGTTCCGGAGCAGGAACGTCTGCTTGATCAGCTCTTCCACTTTCACCCGCTCACCATCGAGGACACGCTCAACCCGCAGAGCCGCGTGAAGCTCGAGGACTACGGCGACTATCTCTTCATGATCATTCGCGGCGTGGTGTTCGATGAAGCGACGCCCGATCCCTACGACCTCCGGACGCTCAACCTGTGTTTCTACCTGGGGCAGCACTACCTTGTCACGGTGCACGCGGGCCCATCGCGCAGCGTGTCTACGGTGGCCGACCAGCTCGAGAAGAAGCCGGAACTGCTCGGCCGCGGTGCAGAGCGCCTCATGCACGCCATCATGGACGTTGCCGTGGACGCCTACTTTCCGGTGCTCGACCAGATCGAGGAGTTTGCGCACCACGTCGAGCGCCGCGTCTTCGTCCACTTCGATTCAGCGGTGCTGCGTGATGTCTTCAGCATGAAGCGGCTGGTGCTCGCGCTCCGGCGGCATCTGGCTCCGCAGCGCGAGATCTTCAACATTCTCACCAATCGCCCGAGCACGCTGCTCACGCCGGAATCACAGATTTACTTTCGCGACATCTACGACCACATGCTGCGCATCAACGATGGGCTCGACACCTATCGCGAGCTGCTCGGGAGTATACTCGACGCATACCTTACGCAGGTGTCCAACCGTCTGGGTCTCGTCACGAAGGGGCTCACGGTCGTGGCCACGATCAGCATTCCCTTCGTCGTGGTGAGCGGCATGTGGGGGATGAACTTCGCGCGCATCCCCTTCGCCGGCTCGCCGCGCGGATTCTGGATCATGCTGATCGTGCAGGTTGCCATGGCGGCCGGGCTGCTCGTGCTGCTTCGCTGGCGGAGATGGCTGTGAGCGGGGAATCCCATGTTCTGTCCTGACTGCGGCACCTGGAATCGCAACGCGGCGGCGACGTGCGCGCGCTGCAGCGCGGAGCTGCCCGAGCTGCCCGATGCGCCGCACGAGAAGCCGGACGACGATCTGGATCTCGTGCGTCGCAGTACGGGCGGCCGCTACCGGGTCTATCGCCGGCTTGCCACCGGCGGCATGGCGCACGTCTACGCCGCCAAGCATGCGCAGCTCGGCCGGCCCGTCGTGATCAAGGTGCTGCTCCCGCACCTCGCCAAGGACGCTGAAATGCGCGAGCGGTTCCGGCGCGAAGCCGAATCGGCAGCGCAACTGCTGCATCCGTTCATCTGCCAGATCCTCGACTATGGCGAGCTGGACCAGATCGTCTATCTCGTCATGCCGTACATGGGGGGCGGGTCGCTCGCCGACCTCATCGTACGTGACGGCATCGTGCCGCCTGCGCTCGCGGCGTCGGTGTGCGCGCAGGTGGCGGTGGCGCTGGACCACGCGCACCGGCGCGGCGTGGTGCACCGCGACGTGAAGCCGGACAATGTCCTCTTCGACGATGATGAGAACGCGCTCCTCACGGACTTCGGCATTGCGACCGCGCGGTTTCACAACCGCCTCACGATGACCGGCCGCGCCATGGGCACGCCCCACTACATGTCGCCCGAGCAGGCCATGGGCCGCATGGTGGATGGCCGCAGCGATCTCTATGCCGTGGGCGTGATGCTCTACGAGATGCTCGTCGGGTTTCCCCCGTTCGACGGCGCCGATTCCTATTCCATTGGCTACAAGCACGTGCACGAGGCGGCCGCCGCACCCGACGTCGTGAACTCGCGCACCCCACCGACGCTCGCGGCCATCACCATGAAATGTCTGGCCAAGAATCCGGCCGATCGCTTTCAGCGCGGGACGGAGCTCGCGGACGCACTCATTGCCTTTCTCGCGCAGGGACAGGGTGCCGACGCGCTGCGCAGTCCGTGGATCGCGCGCCGGCTGGGCATCACACCTACCGCCAAATGAAGCTCACCTACGAGACGCGCACGCTGCACACGAAGCATACCTTCACCATCGCGCGCGGCGGTGCCAGCAGCTGGCGCGTCGTGACCGTGACACTCACGGACGAGGACGGTGTGTTCGGAATCGGCGAAGCGGCGCCGAGCCGGTTCTACGGCGAAACGCCGGAGACGGTCGTCGTCGCGCTCGAGCAATTCAGATCGCTGCTCGAATCCATCGACCCGTGGTGCATGGAGACGATCGAGGAGGAGATGAATCGCGCGTTGCGCGGCAACAGCTCCGCCAAGAGTGCGGCGAGCGCCGCGCTGCACGATCTCGCCGGCAAGCGTCTCGGGCTGCCGCTGTTTCGGCTCTGGGGACTCGACGCATCGCGGGCGCCGCACTCGAGCTTCACGATCGGCGTGGCCCCCGAGCAGGAACTGCGGCTCAAGGTGCGCGAGGCGGCCCGCTACCCCATTCTCAAGGTGAAGCTCGGCACCGACCGTGACGCGGACATTCTCCGCGTGATTCGCGAGGAAGCGCCCGACAAGGTCCTGCGCGTGGATGCCAACGCCGCGTGGACCGCGCGCCAGGCGCTCGCAATGATGGACGTGCTGACCAGACACCGCGTGGAGTTCGTCGAGCAGCCGCTGGCGCCGCACGATGTGCGCGGCCTGCGCTTCGTGCGCGAACGCGCCTCGCTGCCCATCATCGCGGACGAGTCGTGCGTCGTGCTCAGTGACGTCGCCCGGATGGCGGACACGGTGGATGGCATCAACATCAAGCTGGCCAAGTGCGGCGGCCTGCGCGAGGCGGTCAAGATGATCATCGCGGCACGCGCGAACGGATTGCTGGTCATGATGGGCTGCATGATCGAGTCGAGCCTCGGCATCACGGCGGCGGCGCACATGGCGCCGCTGCTCGACTTCGCGGATCTCGATGGGGCGGCACTGCTGGCGGACGATCCGTACAC
>JBOHTE010000399.1:0-17344 GCA_050733555.1 Gemmatimonadaceae bacterium
GTCGCCAACCCGAACCTGACGCAGAATCCAGGCTACTGATCACGATTTGCCCGCCCGGTACATCGTGCGGACGGTTCCGCGGCGCTCGCCGCGGGACTGTCCGCGGTGGGGCGACTGCCCTTCGGAACGCAGTCGCTGGCGGGCGCCGACCGCCGTCGTGACCGCGGCGCTTCTTACCGTCGTCGCGGCCGGCTGCGGTTCGGCCGCATCCGCGCTCGTTACCAGCCCACCCCCGGCGACCCGGCCGGTGCTCTCGCCTGCCTATCGTCCCTCGGGACACGCGGCAGCGGGAGACGTCGCGGTGCGGCTCTTCCAGTGGAACTGGACGGACGTGGCGACGGAGTGCGAGAGCGCGCTCGGTCCCCACGGGTATCGCGCCGCCCTCGTATCGCCACCGCAGGAGCATGCGGTACTGAGCGGCGCGCCATGGTGGGAGCACTATCAGCCCGTGAGCTACAGCATGGCACGCACCAGTTTCGGCTCGGCGGCGCAGTTTCAGGACATGGTGCAGCGCTGCAGAGCGGCTGGCGTGGACATCTACGTGGATGCCGTGATCAACCACATGAGCGCGGGAGCTGGCGTGGGGAGCAACGGGACGGTCTACACCAAGTACGATTATCCCGGTCTCTACACCCAGAGCGACTTTCACACGCCCTGTACCGTACATGACTTCCAGGACGCCGCCAACGTCCAGGACTGCGAACTGGATGGACTCGCCGATCTCAATACGGGGCTGTCGTCCGTGCGGCAGCGCATCGCGGGATATCTCGTTTCCCTCGTGCGACTCGGCGTGGCGGGATTCCGGATCGATGCGGCCAAGCACATCCAACCGGTGGAACTCGACTCCATTCTTGGACTGGTCGACCGGACGTTGCAGTCCGAGGGCCGCCCGCTGCCGTTTTACTATGGCGAGGTGATCGACAGTCCGGGCGAAGCGGTGACCGCCGCGGATTATTATGGGATCGCATACGAATCGGGAGGCGCGTTCGACATCACCGAATTCAAATTCCATGGCATCGGCGACAAGTTCCTCGGCAGCACCGGCCAGTCCATCGCGCAGCTCGATCCCGACGGCCCGCCGGGAAACCAGTTTTCCGAGCAGGCCTGGGGCCTCATGCCAACGGACAAGGCGGTTGTGTTCCTCGAGAATCACGATACGCAGCGACAGGGCGGCATCTGGTATCGCAATGGCGACACGTATCGTCTGGCCAACGTGTGGATGCTCGCCCAGCCCTACGGCTACCCGATCGTCATGTCGAGCTACGCGTTCGACCGCGCGACGCAGGCTGGCCGGGATGCGGGGCCGCCGCCCGGTGCGGGTGGCGCCGGTGCACAAACGTGCGCCGCACATATGGAGGACGCTGTGCCGGGCGAGTGGGTCTGCGAGCACCGCGATCCGGCCATCGCGGGCATGGTTGCGTTCCGCCGCGTCACGGCCGGCACTCCGCTCGATCACTGGTGGGATGATGGCGCCAACGCCATCGCCTTTTCGCGCGGCTCGAAGGGTTTCGTCGCGATCAATCATGAAGGAGCCGCACTCGACACGATAGTGAACACAGGCATGGCCCCGGGCACGTACTGCGACATACTCACGGGCGGGCAGAGCGGAACAGCCTGTGCCGGCACGCCGGTGACCGTTGACGGCGCAGGCATGATCCGGCTCCAGCTCGCTGCCAACTCCGCCATCGCGATCGATGCCGCGACGCACCAGTAGCCGGCGCGCGCGCACGGCGGTGGCCGCACTGACCGCACTGACCGTACTGTGCGCCGGCGTGTCCGCGTGCGCCGGGCCGGCATCGCAGGCAGCACCGCGCGTCTCGCCATCAGCATCATCCGCCGCGATCGCAGCGATGGGTCCCTCGTGGACCAGGGGCGGCGTGTGCTACGAGGTGTTCATCCGATCGTTCTACGACAGCAATGGCGACGGGATTGGCGACATCGACGGCCTGATTGAAAAACTGGACTACATCAACGACGGCAACCCAGCCAGTACCCATGATCTGGGCGCCGATTGCATCTGGCTCATGCCGGTGACCGCATCGCCCAGCTATCACGGCTACGACGTGAGCGACTACTATCGCGTGGAACCCGCGTACGGAACCAACGCGGATTTCAAGCGACTGGTCGCCGAGGCGCATCGCCGTGGGATTGCGGTGCTGGTGGACATGGTGCTGAATCACACGTCCAACCAGCACCCGCACTTCCAGGAAGCGCTGCGCGACAGTGCCTCGCCGTATCGCGCCTGGTATCGGTTCTCGCCCGTGCCGCTCGGCACGGGGCCGTGGGGCGAGGACGCCTGGCACCATTCGCCGGTGCGGAACGAGTACTACTACGGTGTGTTCTCCAGCCAGATGCCCGATCTCGATTACCACACACCGGCCGTTCGGCAGGAAGCCGAGCACATCGCGGACTTCTGGCTCCGGACGATGGGAGTGGATGGGTTCCGGCTGGACGCCGTACCCTATCTCGTCGAAGAGGGACGCTGTCTCATGGGGTGCGCCGGTACGCACGCGTTCCTGCGGGAGTACGCGGCGCACCTGCGCGAGGTGGCGCCCCAGGCGTACACGGTGGGCGAAGTGTGGGGCAACATTGACACGGTGATGCCCTACTATCCGGACCAGCTCACGTCGTACTTCGGCTTCGAGTTGGCGGACTCGCTGCTCTCCGTGGTGCGCTCGGGCAGACCCGCCGGACTGCTCACCGGGTTTCTCCGGCTGCAGGACACCCTCCCGCCCTATCGCTGGTCGCCATTCCTCAGCAATCACGACGGCACCCGTTCGTTCACGAAGCTGGGCCGCGACCTGTCGCGGGCGAAGATGGCGGCGACGCTGCTGCTCACGCTTCCGGGGTTGCCGTTCGTGTACTACGGCGAGGAGATCGGCATGACGGGCGACAAGCCCGATCCCCGATTGCGGACACCCATGCAGTGGGCCGCGCGGTCCGGCGTGGGCTTCACGTCGGGCACGGAATGGGAGAGTCCACAACCGGACTCGCTCACGACCAACGTCGCAGCGGAGGATTCGGACAGCCGCTCGCTGCTCAATCTCTATCGCCGGCTGATCCACCTGCGCAGACAGAACGACGCCCTTGCAGTCGGCACGCTCGTGCCGCTCGAGGCCGGCGACGCCCACGTCGCCGCCTATCTTCGCGCCACCGCCCACCACGCCGTGATGGTGGTCGCCAACCTCGGAGATGCACCGGCTGCTCGGCTGGTGATCAACTCCGCGCACTACGCGCTCGCGCCGGGACGCTATGTCGCGCGCAATCTGCTGGGTGGCGCTAATGGCGCGACGATGCTGGTGGACCAGGAAGGACAGATACGCGGCTACCTGCCAGCGTCCGGCGCGCTGGGCGCGCGCACGGCGCTGGTGCTCGACCTCACTCCAGCCCGCTAGCCTGCCGACCGAATGTCACACGACCCGAATCATGGTACAGGTGAATTGACATGACCGTTCGCGAACAGCTCGAACTGATTACGTGCTGCGCGGTACTGGCCGGTGCACCGATGCTCCCGGCACAATCGGCCCCTGGTGGCCCGGGTGAACTGCCGTCGTGGACGCCCGCGAGCAAGGACGGCATTGGAACATCGCTCACGACCCAGTCCAAGGTATGGTTCACGCTGGGCGGCGGGATTCTCACCGAGGTGTACTATCCGCGCGTGGACGTGGCCGACACGCGCGGGCTGGAATTCGCGGTGCAGGATGGCCCGCGCCTGTTGATCGAATCGCGGGACATGCGGCATGCCATCGAGCGGGTTGATCCACGCGCGCTGGTGTTCCGCCAGACCAGCCGCGACGCTACGGGTCGCATCAGCATCACGAAGACGTACGTCACCGACCCCGATCGCAACACGCTGCTCATGGACGTCCGCTTCACCGCACCGGCCGGCGCCGCGCTCTACGTGCTCTACCACCCGGCGCTGGGAAACACGGGCTACGGCGACACGGGGAGCGCGGAACCCGGAGCGCTCGAGGCGCAGGAAGGAAACATCGCCTCGGCGCTCATGGCGAGCACCGGTTTCGCGCACATGTCGAGCGGATTCGCCGGCGTGAACGACGGATATCGCGATCTCCTGCTGCACCACCGGCTCACCTGGAGCTACTCGCGGGCCGACAGCGGCAACGTCGTCCAGGTTGCCCAGGTCATGCGACCCGCGCACTTCACCCTGGCGCTGGGCTTCGGCAGCACGCCGGCTGAAGCGCGCGCCGTGGCGCAGTCAAGCCTCAAGCGGGGCTTTGGGCCAGCACGCGCGGCGTATGCAAAGGGCTGGAGCAGCTACCTGAGCGGACTGCACCACGTGCAGGCGGCGTACCAGGCGGAGTTCGATCTCGCGGCAATGGTCGTCCGGGCCCACGAGGACAAGACCTATCGGGGCGCCATCATCGCATCGATGAGCATTCCGTGGGGACTCGCCGTGGCGTCGGACAAGCCGAACGTCGGCGGTTATCACCTGGTGTGGGCGCGCGACCTGTACGAGGCCGCCACGTCGCTGATGGTCGCGGGCGACAGCGCCACGGCGACGCGCGCGCTGCGCTATCTGTTCGACGTGCAGCAGAAGCCCGACGGCAGCTTCCCGCAAAACAGTTGGCTCGACGGCCGACCCTACTGGCCCGGCCAGCAGATGGATGAGAACTCCTATCCCATCGTGCTCGCGTGGCAACTGGGGGTGACCGACAGCGCGACCTGGCAGAAGCACATTCGTCCCGCGGCGGAGTACGTGATGGCCCACGGACCAGCCACGCAGCAGGAGCGGTGGGAGGAAGTGGGTGGCTATTCACCCTCCACCATCGCGGCGGAGATCGCGGGACTCGTCTGCGCGTCCACCATCGCAAAGACGAATGGCGCGATGGCCGATGCGCAGCGCTATCTCCACACCGCCGACGACTGGGCCTCCCACCTCGAGAGCTGGATGGTGACGACCACTGGACATCTGGGCGGAGCACGGGCAGCGCGGGGCTACTACCTGCGCATCGATGACAATCGCGACCCCAATGATGGCTTCAGGCTGGACGTGCACAACGGTGGCGGAAGCTGGGATGAGCGCGACGTCGTGGATCAGGGATTCATCGAGCTGGTGCGCCTGGGCATCCGGCCGGCCACGGATTCCATCATCGAGAACTCGCTCGTCATCATTGATTCGACGATCCGGGTGCAGACGCCGAACGGCCCCGCCTTTCACCGCTACAATCACGATGGCTACGGCGAGACCTGGTTCGGCGGCCCGTGGCTGGGGGAAGGCGTTGGCCGGCTCTGGCCGATCTTCGCGGGCGAGCGGGGTGAGTATGAGGTCGCGCGCGGCGCCGATCCCACCGAGTACCTCCAGGCCATGCTGCACTTCGCCAACGCCGGCGGGATGATTCCGGAGCAGGTATGGGACCGCCCGAATCCGGGGAACAGCGACTTCGTGTTCGGCTCCGGCACCGGCAGCGCAACGCCACTGGTGTGGAGCATGGGACAGTTCATGCGGCTCGCCGTGGACGCGCAGGCGAAGCGCGTGGTGGAACAACCCGCCGTGGTCGCCGAGCATTTCCTGACGAACGCGCCGCGATGAGTGCTGGGCGTGCGCCGATCACGGTGTGACCGTCGTCGTGCTGTTGGCCAGGTGATCCGCGATAAGGAAGTCCACCACATTTCCCGGTGCGAGCACCAGTTGCCCCGACCGCACGGGCACTTCTCCGGCGCCGGGCACGGCCACGAATTCCACGGGACCGTTGCGGATCATGGTGGACCGCACGACGAACCGGCTGTCAATGCCGGGCGACACGGTCCCCAGTCGATACGATGCTCCCTGCGAGGTGACGAACACGTCGACCGGCTGGCCGTAATGATTGGAAACCTTCAGCATCGCGCTGCCGGCTGCTGCCGTTGAGTCGCCGACACTGGCATGGCCGGGTGCGCACGCGGCGCTCGCTCCGGCAATTGCCATGATCAGGATCCATGTTGCGCGGAGCATGATCCTCCCGGGATCAGGTGCGTGGCCGTCGCAGGGCGAACGTCAGCATGACACAGCCAAAGATCAGCAACACCAGCCCCCACCAGAGATTCACGTTGATGCCGAGCGACCGCTGGTAGATGGCGCGATTGGATAGCAGACCGAACACGACGAGCATCACACCAAACGTCGTGAACATGAGCCCAATGGGCAGTCGCAGGTCGAGTTTCATCGTCCGATCACCAGAAGATCACGTTGAGCACCGCCGTGAGCGCCAGCACTACCACGCCAAGCGTGGCCGGGCGCTTGTACCACTTGTCCTCGTGGTCCGTGATTCGGGGGGTCAGCGAGTACACCAGTCCCTTGAGATCCTCGTCCGACTTGTCGCGCCGCGTGAGATACGAGATCACGAGCGTGCAGATGAAGCATGCGCTCCAGGCAAAAATCGCGGTCCAGAAGTTCTGCGCCATTTCGCTGGGATAGACGTGCAGCACGGCACCCAGATAGCCGCCCTTGATCCCGACGACGCCGCCCTGCGGCAGCACGAGCCCGTGATGCACCGCCGCAACGAGCGTGCCGATCACCAGTCCGAAAAATGCGCCATGCCCCGTGGTGCGACGCCAGAACATGCCGAGCAGGAAGGTGGCGAAGAGCGGCGCGTTCACGAAGGCGAACACGAGCTGCAGCATGTCCATGATGTTGTTGAATCGCGTGGTGGCGTACGCCGCGAGGACGCTCAGCACGATGCCGAACACCGTGGCCGCATGGCCCATCCACAGGTAGTGGCGGTCCGACTGCCCTGGGCGGATGTACGATTGATAAATGTCGTAGGTCCACACCGCGTTGAATGCGGTGACATTCCCGGCCATGCCCGACATGAACGATGCCATGAGCGCGGTGAGCCCCAGTCCCAGCAGTCCCGACGGGAGGTAGTGCGCGAGCATGACCGGCACGGCCAGGTTGTAGTTCGGCGTTCCGTCGCTGCCAATCGGAAGCAATCCTCCGCGCGTGGCGTCGAGCGCGATGGCGATCATCCCAGGCAGAATGACGAGCGCCGGGAAGAGCATCTTCGGAAAGGCCGCGAACAGCGGTGTGCGGCGCGCGGCGGACATGGACTTGGCAGCCATGGCGCGCTGAATGACAAGGAAGTCGGTGCACCAGTACCCGAACGAGAGCACGAAGCCGAGTCCCATCACCATGCTGAACCAGTCCACGCCCATGGGATTGGCACTCGCCGTGTTCGTGTGCGTCCAGAGGTGCGACCATGCACCCGGTGCGTATCCGGCGTGCGTCGCGACCACCTTGAGCTTGGCGGTGAGTCCGGACCAGCCACCGACATCCCTGAGACCGAGCAGTGTGAGGGGGAAGAAACCCAGCACGATGAGGAAGAACTGCAGCACTTCGTTGTAGATCGCGGACGTGAGGCCGCCAAGGAAGATGTAGGCCAGCACGATGGCGGCCGACACGAGCACGCTGGCGTGGAAGCTCCAACCGAGTATGAGCTCGAGCAGTTTGGCGAGCGCGTACATGGATATCCCCGAGGAGAACACCGTCATCACCGCGAAGGTGATGGCGTTGAAACCCCGGGTTTTCTCATCGAAGCGCAGCTTCAGGTATTCCGGTACGGAGCGCGCGCGCGAGCCGTAGTAGAAGGGCATCATGAAGATGCCCACGAACACCATGGCGGGAATGGCGCCGAGCCAGTAGAAGTGGGTCGTCATCATGCCGTACTTGGCGCCCGACGCACCCATGCCGATCACTTCCTGGGCTCCGAGGTTGGCGGAGATGAAAGCCAGGCCAGCGATCCAGGTGGGAATGGAGCGTCCCGACAGGAAGAAGTCCTCGCTGCTCTTGATGTACCGCCGGAGGACCCAACCTATGCCAATCACGAAGACGAAATAGACGATGAGAATCGCGTAGTCTATTGCGCCGAGATGGATGTGTTCCACGGAGGGCGATCCCGGAAGGAAGTGTACGGCGGACCGATGATGTTCCGTCCTTGACAGCGCGCGCGCAAGACCCCGCATCTCGCGCGTCCCGGCCGCCGCCGAGTTCCGCTAGCGGGGGCGACGCTCCGGGTGGAAGGCCCGGGCGCTCACGCCGCCAGCGCCGTTCCGCACGCGCCGCAGTAGCGCGCGCCAGCTTCCGTTACCGAATTGCCACAGTTGCTGCAGGCGCCGGCCAGATACCGGCCGCACTGGGAGCAGTAGATCGCGTCGGGCTCCGGGCGGGGTCCGCATGACTCGCACGCCAGTCCGCGGGTTCGATGGGCGTGGATGAGCGCTTCGGCTTCATCATCGCGCCCTGCGGCGTCGGTGGCGTCCTCCACGCGCAGCGCCGCCAGCGCCTCACCGGTGTAGGCCGCCTTGAGCGCGGCATAGTCGCTGTCTGACAATTTGCCGGTCTCGCGATCGAACTCGATCTCGCGCAGCGCGGCGACGGCGCGCGCCGATGCACTCTCCTTCACCTGCGCGCGCGGAGGCGCGGGGGGAGCGAGTGGTGCATCCCGAAACAGCGGATAGAGCACGAACGCCAGCGCGGCCAGCGCCAGCGCCGCCCCAACGAGGAGCGCGGTCATGCGTCGTCGTGCTTCACGAGCCGTTGCAGGCGATCGAGCTCGTCCGGCGACGCGTCCACGGGGAGCTGGCGAACGCCCGCATCCAGCTCCTCCGGCCGGTGCCACCGGCGGATCAGCACCACCACCAGCACGATCCCCGCCAGCAGCACCACGGACGGCATGAAGTAGCCCGCGAGGTTGAATCCGCGCCGCGGTGGTTCCATGAGCACGCGCGGGCCGTACACCTTCGTGAACGCATCGATGATGTCCTGCGCGCTGTACCCGCCCGCCACGAGTGCCATGACATCCTTGTGCATGGCGGGCGACACCTGGCAACTGAAGTCCGTCGTACGGCAGGTAAACACGTCCAGATTGCAACCACACTGACAGTGGATGCGATGCTCCAGCGCGTCGCGCTGCAGGTTGGTCATGGACGGCTGCGACGACCGGGGGGGCAGTCGCACCGGCAGATATCGCGCCTCATCCATCGGCACGTTCGCCGCGCCCGTATTTGCCTGCTGCGCGCCCAGCGCGGCCGTCAGCGCGAGCGAGGCCGATCCGCCGGACACGAGTTGCAGGAACCCTCGTCTCGTCACGGTCATGGCGCTGCTCATGTCGCGGACGTGCCAGCGGGTTCGAGCACGGCTTCGTAGCCTGCCTGCCGGCGTCGCCGCTCCGCCTGCGGCCACATGACGATGAGCCCGCCCAGAGCCATGATCATGCCGCCATACCATACCCACCAGACGAGCGGGTTGAAGGTGATGCGCATCTCCGCCGTATCCTCTCCGGTCACACCGGCCAGGACCACGTACACATCCTGCCGGAGTCCGCTCATGATGCCCACTTCCGTGGACGGTTCGAACGACGGGACTCCGCGGCTGTCCACGTACTGCCGCTTCTCCGTCTTGATCACGCCCATGCGCTTCCCATCGCGAAACGCCTCGAGCAGCACCGCCGTGGTGTGCCGGTTCAGCTCATCATAGCGCGACACACCCTGACTCACGAAGCGCCACTGGTGACCGTACGGATCCACTGTCGCATACGTCTCGCCTCCCTTGAGCGAGACGTCGAACTCTTCCTTGAACGCCAGCCCCGCGAACGCCGCGAAGAGTACGACGATGCCCACATGAACGATGTATCCGCCATAGCGCCGCCGGTTCCGCGCGACCAGGTGCAGCAAGGCAATGGGGCGGCGTTCCCCGTACATGCGATGCCGTGCCTCCACACCCTTCCGGAACTCCTGCAGGATGGTCATGAGGACGAATGCGCCGAGCGTGTACGCGATGATCGCGTACACGTCGCGCATCCCCAGCGCGAGCAGCAGGGCGAGCGCCACGACGCCCGCGACCACCGGTCCCGTGAACTGCCGCTTGAGATTCGCCGTCGATGCCCGGCGCCACGCGATGAGGGGCCCGATGCCCGTGAGCAAGAGCAGCAGCAGCCCGAGGGGCACGTTCACCTGATTGAAGAACGGCGGGCCGACCGTGATCTTCGTGCCCCGCACCGCTTCACTCAGAATGGGGAAGAGCGTGCCCCACAACACCGAGAAGGCGATGCCCACGAGCAGCAGGTTGTTGAACAGGAAACTGGCCTCACGGCTCACCATGCTCTCCAGCTCCGCGGTCGCCTTGAGGTCCCGGAGTCGGGTACTGACCAGGACCGCGGTGACGGCGATGGACAGGAGGAGAAAGCCGAGGAACCAGTACCCCACGGAGGACTGCGCGAAGGCATGCACGCTCGAGATCACGCCGCTTCGCGTGATGAACGTTCCCAGAATCGCCGCGAGAAACGCCGAGACCACCAGCGTTACGTTCCACTTCTTCAGCATGCCGCGTTTCTCCTGCACCATGATGGAGTGCAGGAACGCCGTGTTGATCAGCCACGGCAGGAAGGACGCATTCTCGACCGGGTCCCACGCCCAGTAGCCGCCCCAGCCCAGCTCCACATAGGCCCACCACATGCCGAGGATGATGCCCACGGTGTTGAAGAACCAGGAGACGAGCACCCACCGGCGCACTGACGTGAGCCATTCATTGTCGAGCCGCCGCGTGATGAGCGCGCCCACGCCGTACGCGAAGGGAATGGAGGTGGCGATGTAGCCCAGGTACAGATTGGGCGGATGCAGCGCCATCCCCGGATTCTGCAGTTGCGGGTTGAGCCCGCGGCCATCCAGCGGAATGAAGTCGAGCCGGCTGAACGGGTTCGCGCCAAAGCAGATCGTCAGCAGGAAAAACAGCGCGATGGCCGACAAGGTGGGCACGACGAACGGCATGAGCTCGCGGTTGCTCTTCCGTCCCGTGCGGACCGCGATCGCCGTGTAGCAGGACAGGATGAGCGCCCAGAAGAGCAGCGAGCCATCCTGTCCGCCCCAGAACGCCGTGAACTTGTAAATCGACGGGAGATTTCTACTGGTTTCGGACGCGACGAAGCGGAAAGAGAAGTCCGAGGTCAGCAATGCGGTCCACAGGCCGGCGGCGGACAGGATCACGAAGCCGCACATGGCGTAGAGGGCGCGCCGCGCGCTCGCGATCAGCTCCTGACGCTCCGTGAATGCACCCGCGAAACCCGCCGTGGTCGCCCAGGCCGCCATGAGCAGGGCAACCCAGAGCGACAATTCGCCAATGAGGATCATGTACGCCGCGCGGCCGGCGCGCTGGCGCGATAACCCGGCGTCTGCTGATACTTCTGCGGCGCGTCCTCATAGCGCGATGCGCACTTGGCGAGCACCGTGGTGGCGCGGAAGGTGCCATTCCGATCGAGCCGCCCCTCCAACACCACGTCCACCCCATCGGTGAACGTATCCGGCGCGATGCCGTGGTAGGTGACCGGATAGGTACGAGCGCCATCGGTCACGTTGAATGTCATGAACGTGCCGCCGGGGTCGCGCACGATGGAGCCGGGTACCACGCGCGCACCCACCTTCACGCCCGTCTCGTAGAACGACGGATCACCGGTCACCTTGGTGGCGAGCTCGGTGGGCGTCAGATAATAGACGCCAGTGGTCCTGATCGAGCTGGCCATGAGAAAACCGGAGGTGCCCAGCACCAGCGCTCCCCCTATCAGAAACTTCGTGCGTGCCTTCATTGAAACCGGGTGCCTCTCCTCACAGCGATTCGCGGGCGCGATCGCCCATCACGCTATCCATCGGATTCTCGCAATATAGGGAGACACCCATCCACTCAATAGGGCAAATCGCGCGCGCCGCTGTACCCGCATCTCCGAATCACCGTGCAGCCTGAAGTATGGCGGCTGCGCTGGCGGCGCCAGCCAGATCCCACGTGAGATCGCGCACGCTGAAACTCTCGCCGTTTTGCGCGTCGTCGATTTCCTTGCCCACGCCCACCGTGACGGTGACGACGCTCGCGATCTGCAGCGCCTTGACGTGCGGGAGGTTCGCAGCGCGCAACGCGCCGTAGCTCGCCGTCTCGACCAGCGCGGACACGAAAAAGTGTTTGAGCTTGTCCGGACCGAACCATGAGTCGCCACGCTGCCCTGGCCTGCTGTGCAGGCCGCCGTGCAGCGCGAAGACGAGCAAGAGTCCGTGCATCAGGACACGCTCCGCAAGGACACGCGCTGCACTTCCGGCCTCACGACTGCACGGCTGTCGGTCACTCGGCACCTCGCGCCCAGGACAGTGTGGTACGGACGGCGCGGTTCCAGCCGAGCCTGCCTTCCTGTGCCGCCGGCGCACCCATGCCAGGGAGATACCGCTGATAGGAGCGCGTGGCGAGAAACGAATCGGCGCTCTCCCAGACGCCGGCGGCAATTCCCGCCAGCCCTGCGGCGCCCAGCGCCGTCGTCTCCGCCATGTCCGGTCGCTCCACCGGAATGCCGAGGACGTCGGCCTGAAACTGCATGAGCCACCTGTTGCTGGTGGCGCCCCCATCCACGCGCAGGCGATCAAAGCGTACGCCGCTGCGCTCGCTCATCACGTGCACGATGTCGGCGGTTGAGTATGCCATGGATTCGAGTGCGGCGCGAGCCAGATGCGCCCGCGTGGTGCCACGCGTGATGCCCACGATCGTGCCGCGCGCCGCGGGCTCCCAGTACGGCGCGCCGAGCCCGACGAGCGCGGGCACGAAGTACACACCATCCGTGGAGCGAATACCGCTGGCCAGCGCCTCTGTGTCACTCGCGTGTTCAATGATGCCGAGCCCGTCGCGCAACCACTGCACGGCCGCGCCGGCCACGAAAATCGCGCCTTCGAGCGCATACGCGGGCTGGCCGCGCCGGTCGCACGCAACCGTGGAGAGCAGGCCGCCCCCGGGTGATGCGCGCGTGGTGCCGGTGTTGAGCAGCAAAAAGGCACCCGTGCCATAGGTGTTCTTTCCCTCACCCGGGCTCCAGCACCCCTGCCCGAACAACGCCGCCTGCTGATCGCCCGCCACACCATGGATGGGGATGCTGCGTCCGAAGATGCCGGCAGTCGTCGCCCCGAACAGGCCACTCGATGGACGCACCTCCGGAAGGAGTGCCAGGGGAATGTCGAAGAGGCCGCACAGCTCCGCGCTCCAGCTGAGGGCGCCGATGTCGAAGAGCATCGTGCGGGCCGCGTTTGTCGGATCCGTCGCGTGCACTGCACCGCCGGTCAGATGCCAGATCAACCAGGCGTCCACCGTCCCCGCGAGCAGGTCGCCGCGCACTGCGCGCGGACGGACGCCGGGCTGACGAAGCAGCCATTCGAGCTTCGTGGCGGAGAAGTACGGATCCACCACGAGACCCGTGAGCTCGCTGATCCGGCTGGCGTCGCCGGCGAGCTCGGCGCACCGTGCCGCCGTCCGACGATCCTGCCAGACAATGGCGCGCCCCACCGGGTCGCCCGTGGTCCGGTCCCAGAGCACCACCGTCTCGCGCTGGTTCGTCATGCCGATCGTCTCGGGCATCGCGCCTGCCGCGGCGATGGCCTCGCGTGCCGCTTCGAGCGTACAGCGAATGAGATCCGCCGGGTCATGCTCCACCCACCCCGGCTCCGGAAAGTGCTGCGGGATCTCCCGATACCCTCGTCCCGCGATGCGGCCATCCGCTCCGACCATGAGGCAGGTCGAGCCGGTGGTACCCTGATCGATCGCCAGGATGTACTTCACGAGGCCTGAAAGGCGAATGGCGGATGGCGCACGCCGCGGTCCGAAATGATGGATGTGATCAATCCGGCCGGGGTGACGTCGAAGGCCGGATTCTCCACATCCGCTTCCGGCGGCACCGTGAGTGCGCCGGGCCGGCCCGCCACCTCCATGCGCTCACGCTGCTCGATCGCGATCTGCGCGCCATCGTCGAGCCGCGGGTCGAAGGTGGATGCGGGCGCCGCTACATGGAAGGGAATGCCGTGCGCGCGGGCGAGCACCGCGAGGGCGTACGTGCCGATCTTGTTCGCGGTGTCACCGTTCGCGGCGATGCGGTCCGCGCCCACGATGACGAGATCGATGCGCCCCGCGCGCATGAGGCTCGCCACCGCACTATCGGTCACCACCCGCACCGGAATCCCGGCACGCGAGAGTTCCCATGCCGTAAGCCGCGCGCCCTGCAGCAATGGGCGCGTCTCGCCGACGATCACGCTCACCGCCTGGCCGCGTTCGGCCGCGAGGTACACGGGCGCGAGCGCCGTGCCGATGCCGCCCGTGGCCAGCGCCCCGGCGTTGCAGTGTGTGAGCACGTGCACTTCCGAAGGCCCTGCGGGAATGAGGGTGAGTCCGTATTCGCCGATGCGACGACACATGGCGCGGTCCTCCTGGAGAATCGCCGTCGCCTCGGCGCGCATGGCGCCGAGCTGGTCGCCCGGCGCACCCGCCATATCGTCCAGCCGCTGGAGCACACGCTGCAGTGCCCAGGAGAGGTTCACCGCCGTGGGCCGCGTCTCGGCCAGCCGACCGGCATGGACTCGCGCGCGCTCGACGAACATCGCACGGGGCAGACTGGCGAAGGGCATGAGTGAGACGACGAGCGCCATGGCGCCGGCGACACCGATAGCCGGTGCACCGCGTACGACCAGCCGCCGGATCGCGTCGCAGCTCTCTTCCAGCGTACGGAGATCGCGTTCGACCAGCCGCTCAGGGAGGAGCGTCTGATCGACCACGCGAACCGCATCGTGTTCGGGAGACCAGCGAACCGCCTCAATGACTGGCACGCGCGATAACGTAGCGCGCGAAGTTCCACCCCGGAACCGGTACGCATCCTGCTGTTGCGGGCGTTGCGAGCAGCGACACGTTATGCTGTTATAATGTTGGTCGTCTGGAGAATGGAGGAGGATGGGTCGGCGAGATCACCCGGACAAGGAGATCACCGTGAATGACGGCTCAATGAGCAAGGCGCCAGCAAGACCGTGGTTGGTGGCCGCTGGCATGGCAGCATGCATCATCGCGTTGGGCGCATGCAGCAGTGATTCGACAGGGCCTCAGGCGCGCCCGGCGTCCACGACGTATACCGGTGTGATCGTCGCGAACAACGATCAGGGCGGGCAACTCGACTTGCAATTCTCCTCGGCGCTCGCGCGCAAACTCTCGAACGCGACCGGCTCCACAGTAGTACGGCAAACCGGCGGCTGCTCCTCGGTGTGCGGAACTGCATTCGGCGCGCTCCCCATCACGGGCGGCACGGTCACTGGTGACAGCGTCACCTTCACCTTCAATGGTGGCCTCGACAACACCGAATTCACCGCGGGCGGGAAAGTGACGGGTGGGCGACTCACGGGGACTTTCACCGCCAGTGATCAGTCCAGCAGCGGCACCTTCACGGCTTATTCCGTGACCAGCACACTGATCGTGACCACGTACTGCGGCTCGTGGATTTCCACCACCAATACCGAGAACGGTGGTGGCTGGTACCTGTTGCAGGCGGGCACCGAGTTGACGGGCTGGTACACGAACGCCGGTCAGGTCATCCGAGTGGATGGGGCGGTGGACGGACCGAACGTCACACTCAAGGCGGCATCCGGCGGGCTCACCGCGCAGGGAACCATCCCGGCGTCCGATGGGAGTGATATCGGCGGCGACTATACGGCACCGCTGAGCAGCGGAACCGACCAGGGCACGTGGACTGGCGGAGCCTGTTTCGTGCTGACATCCTGAGCGAATCCCGGAACGTACGGTTGCGGTGACGGGGGCGTCTTCGGGCGTCCCCGTTTCGCATTCGGAGGGCGACGCGGGGACGATCCCGGGAGGTTAGATTTCGAGGGCGCGTTCCCCGCCCGATTTCCCTTCCACGGCTCGCCAGGAATGACGTTCACCTCGCTGCTGTTCGACGTGCACGACCGCGTCGCGACCATCACCGTCAATCGACCCGACAAGCTGAATGCGCTCGACGACGCCACCATGGGCGAGCTGGACGAAGCCATTGACGTCGTGGAGCGGCGTGACGACATCGGTGGCGTGATCGTGACCGGCGCGGGCCCCAAGGCATTCGTGGCCGGCGCCGACATTCAGGAACTGTCCGCGCAGGGCCCCCTCGATGGCCGGGCGCGCGCCCAGCGTGGTCAGGCGGTGTTCCTGCGGTTCGAGCGGTCGCGCAAGCCGGTGATTGCCGCAGTCAACGGATTCGCGCTGGGCGGCGGCTGCGAGCTCGCGCTGGCGTGTCACATCCGCGTCGCGTCGGAGAACGCGAAATTCGGGCTGCCCGAGGTGAAGCTCGGCATCGGTCCGGGCTACGGCGGCACGCAGCGATTGCCGCGTCTCATCGGTGCGGGGCGTGCACTGCAGCTCATTCTCACGGGCGAGATGATCGATGCCGTCGAGGCGCATCGCATTGGCATCGTCAATCGCATCGTCCCGCGCGACGAGCTGGTCGCGGAATCGGACAGGCTCCTGCGCCAGATTCTCGCGAACGGTCCGGTTGCCGTGGCACTGTGCATCGAGGCCGTGCAGCGCGGACTCGACGTCACGCTGGCGGAGGGACTGTCCATCGAGGCGAATCACTTCGGGCTGCTCGCGAGCACGGCGGACATGCACGAGGGCATGCAGGCCTTTCTCGGGAAGCGCACGCCGCGGTTCTCGGGGCGGTGACATGCTGGTGAGCGAGTCTGTCCGGCCGTCACGCGAGGCGGTGGAGGTGCTGAGCGCCACGTTGCTCGACCGGCTGTCGGTGCGCGACTTCCGCAACCTGCGCCAGACGACCCTGGCGCTGCCCCCGGAGGGGATCGCGCTCGTGGGCGAGAATGGTCACGGCAAGACGAACGTGCTCGAGGCCGTTCGCTATCTGCAGATGCTGCGTTCCTTCCGGGGCGCACACGACCAGGAGCTCGTCGCGTTCGGAGCCGCGGGTTTTCACCTTGCCGCGCGACTGTCGGGGGCGCGTGCGGAGAGCGTGGCAGCGGGATTCGAGCGACAGAGCAAGCGCAAGAAGCTTGTCGTGGATGGCGTGGAAACGCCGCGGCTGGCCGATGCGCTGGGTGTCTTTCCGGCCGTGATCTTTGCGCCGCAGGATGCGGCGCTGGTGTCGGGCGGGCCGAGCATGCGGCGCCGCTTTCTCGACATCCTGCTCTCACTCACATCGCGCAGCTACCTCGCGTCGCTCCAGCGGTATCGTACGGCGCTCGCGCAGCGCAACGCCGCCATGCGCGATGACGCGACGGCGGGCGGGTCGCAGGAGCAGCGCGTGGCAGTCTGGGAACCGGCACTGGCCGAGCACGGCGCGGTGCTCTGGCGCGCCAGGCAGAGCTGGGTGGACCAGTATGCGGCGCGCTATGCGGAGCTGTGTGCGGCGGTGGGCGAAGACGGCACGTGCCGGCTGCTGTATCGGAGGTCGTCGGATTCCGAGAGCCCCGATCCCGAGGCCATGTTGCGGGAGACGCTCGCGCGCAAACGCCAGCTCGACATGCGCCACGGGCTCACGCACGCCGGCCCGCACCGCGATGATCTCGTCCTCTC
>JBOHTE010000400.1:0-2260 GCA_050733555.1 Gemmatimonadaceae bacterium
AGTCTGACCCTTTTGATTTTCAATCGACTCTGACCCCTTTGATCTCGATTGATTTTCAATCGAGTCTGACCCCTTTGATCTAATCCGACCCCTTTGATTCCCGCCCAGGCTACGCGCCAGCCAGCTCCTTCACGGCGCTCGCCAGCATGTGCACCTTGGCCGCGTCATTCGAGCCGCTGGCATCGCTCTCCACCTGCGTCCCCAGTTTCGTCAGCGCATCCTTCCGCGCGGCCCCGGACGCCTGCTCGGCGCCGGAGAGCGCCTGCCGGACCGCGGCAATCTTCGCGGCGTTGAGACCGCCCGAGCGCTCCAGCTGGTCCGTGTACGCCCGCGCCAACGCGAAGCTCGCCGGCCACACATACTTCTGCTGGCCCTGCACGTTCAGATAGTCGAGGTGCGCCGTCTTCGCGGCGTCGATCTCGTTTTGCGTGAGGGCCGCGCTCGGCTGCAGCTCGTAAATGTCGAGCCCGCGCACGATCTCCGAACTCACGATCACGCCGTTGTACCAGTATGCGGACCACGAGCCCCCGAGCACGAGCCGCGTGGAATCGATTGGCCCGCGGTCGAAGAACGCGATCTCATGCGGGTGCGCCGCGTCGGTCCAGTCGAATACCGAGACCCCGCCCTGATACCAGGCCTGCACCATCACATCGCGCCCGGGAATCGGAATGAGCGACCCGTTATGCGCCACGCAATTCTCGAAGGACGTCTGCGCCGCGGGCATTTTGTAGTAGCTCTGGAAGTGCAACTGTCCATCGGCCACCGTGAAGATCGCATCCGCGCCCCAGTCCTTCGGATCGGTCGCGCGACACTTCGGCTGGCTGCCGCCGCCCCACTCGTCGCTGAAGAGCACCTTGGTGCCGTCGTTGTTGAACGTCGCCGAGTGCCAGTAGGAAAAGTTCGAGTCGGACGCCGCGGCAAGACGCGCGGGGTGCGTCGGGTCCTTGATGTCGAGCAGCAGTCCGTAGCCCTCGCAGGCGCCGCCCGCGAGCCCGATGGCCGGATACACCGTGATGTCATGGCACTGCGTGGGGCCAGGGCGCGGGCCACCGCCCGCCGGCGGGGCACCAATCAGCTTGTCGATGATGCCGGGGAGCGCCGCCCGCAGCGTGGCGCTGTCCGCGGCCGTGGGTGCGCCCGTTCCACCATGCGACTTCACGACGCTGTCCAGCATGGGTCCGGTAAAGCGGGCCGGCAGGACCATCTCCTCGCCAAAGATCGAGGCGATGAACGCACCTTTCGCCTTGGCCGAATCGATCACTGCCTTGTCTGCCGACGCCTCGCCGTGATGTTCCGGCGCAACGAGGTCGTTGAAGATGCGCGGCGAACTCACGATCGCGGCCTGCTCCGGATGTGCGAGCGGCACCTTGATGACCTCGATGCGAAAGAGCGCGGTGTTGGGATCATTCGCCGGCTGCCCCTTGGAGCATCCGGGCAGTTCGCTCGGCGACCGCACGCCCGCGGAGCCCGAGATGTACACGTACACGTCCTCGGGGTCCTTCGGGTCCACGAGCAGCGTGTGCGTGTGCGAGCCGCGGCAGGTCTGCACGTTGGCGATGTACTTCGGATTGGTCATGTCGCTGATGTCGAAGATGCGCAGCCCGCGAATGCGCTCCGCGCTCACCGTGTCCTTCACTCCCTCACTGCTGCAGTCGAGACGGCCCTCGAGACCCTCGGCGGAGACGAAGAGCAGGTTCTTGTAGACCGAGACGTCGCTCTGCGACGCCGGACAGAAGTCGGCCTTCGTCAGAACGGGCTTCGCCGGATTCGTGATGTCCCAGACCTTGAAGCCATTGAAGTTTCCCTGAATGGCATAGTGGCCCGTGAAAGCGAGGTCGGAATTCACGCCATGCTCGAACTGCCCTTCCTGGGGTGTGTTCGACACCAGCTTCATGTTCCATGCGGCTTCTGCGGCATTGCTCAGGCCGGCCTTGAGGCCGATGCGCGGATCCGGGTTCGGCGCCACCGCGGACATGCGGCCCGAGGGGGCGAGCGAATTGCTCGCCAGCGAGGACGTCGTACGCGAGCAGCCCGCGATGGCAAGTGCGCCGAGCCCGAAGGCGAGCGCGCGACCAGAGTCGAGCCGCGGTTTCGCGCGGCGTGTTGAAGGCACCAGTGGCATGGAGAATTCCTCTGCGGGGACGGAGTGAAGCGAGCGAACGATGAATGAGCGAGTGATTACTGCGTTGGCGTGCCGAACAGGAGCGAGGCGAGCATCTTCTGCATCCGCGCGACCTCGGTGGTCTGATCCACGTTGATG
>JBOHTE010000401.1:0-1134 GCA_050733555.1 Gemmatimonadaceae bacterium
CCACAGGACTGTCGCGTAGGCACTCATGCCATGGTCTCCGTCATCTTGTTGTCCGCCCACGAGTACTGTCGCTCCCGCAGCCCTTGACACCAGCCCAGTCATATCACCGCGCAGCCACGGGCGACCCGGCTTCCGGTGACGTCGATGCGATGCGGAACAGGGTCGGCGCGCTCTCTCCCGCGTAGGCGAAGGAGCGCACGGTGCTCGCGACGAAGGTCTCGTCCTCGCCACCAACTGGAACGTTGACGGACCACATCGCATTGCCGGCGCGGTCGGTGATGATGTGGCATTCGTTCCGGCGTCGTTGGGCGCCTTCCTTGTAGGCCACCAACCCTTCGGACTCCATGACGCTCGACAGCTGTACCTCGCTGACATCCTCGATGCCTAACGCGCTGAAGAAAATCGTAAGCATGGTGATCTGGTCCTGCACCCACGTCTCGACCCGGAACGGACGCCCGTCATACAGGACGCCTTCGCACCAGCCGAGGTCGAGGCATCCGTCGCTGTCCTTCCGCAGTTTCACGGCCTGCCCGGAGCGGTCGGGGGCAGGAAACCTGGGATCGAGGACGATCGCCATCGTTGTCTCCGCAAAGTGAAAAGTCACTCGCCGCCTCGCGTGGCGCGCTGGAGCGGGGTCAGCTTCGCAACGGTGGTCTGCGGCTTCGGCTTTCGCAAGCGTAGCCGCCGGCGAAAGGTTGGGCAACAAACGGTGCTCGATCTGGACTCGGAAGCCCCTGGGGGCCGAGAGCTTCCGAGTCGTTCGCACGCGGCGGACACGTAATGGGCGCGGCTCGAGGATTGCGTCGATCTCCGCCAGCCCCGCCCCGCAACGATTTCGCGTCGTTAGGCGGGCGATGGCGCTCGGGCTGTGCCGATCGCCGCAGTCTGGCGGGCACCCGCTTAGCGCGTCGGCAACGCCGGACAGCGCGGCGGGGACTCGCCTGGCCGCGCGCTCCGCATACTACAACGCGCAGCTCCGCACCACCTGCGTCGCCACGCTCGATCACGGAGCACGATGCGCGATTCGGCACGCACGATTGGACAGGTCGCCAAGCATGCGGGGAAGCCGGCATTACCTGGCGCGCGCCAGCATCTCTGCCAGGCTGGACGTACCCGGTGTGATTCGGTACCGCT
>JBOHTE010000402.1:0-4038 GCA_050733555.1 Gemmatimonadaceae bacterium
TCCGACGAGTTTCGCCAGCCCAAAATCCGCCATTTTCACCCGGCCCTTGCGGTCCAGCAGGATGTTCTCCGGCTTGATGTCGCGGTGAATCACGCCCTGGTCGTGGGCGTACTGCAGCGCATCCGCCACCTCGCCGGCGATGCGGAGGGCCTCCTCCACGGGAAGCTGCCGTTCGCGTGTCAGGCGATCCCGCAGGCTTTCGCCCTCGACGAACGGCATCACGTAGAACACCGTCCCGTTCACTTCACCGGAATCGTGGAGCGGGAGGATGTGCGGGTGCTGCAGATGTGCGGTAGTTCTGATTTCGTGCAGAAAGCGCTCGGCGCCCACGATGGCGGACAGCTCGGAGCGCAACACCTTGAGCGCGACGGAGCGGTCGTGCCGGACGTCGTGGGCAAGGTAGACCGTGGCCATGCCGCCACGACCGAGCTCTCGCTCGACCTGATAGCGCTCGGCCAGCGCGGCAGAGAGGCGGAGCAATTGATCCTGGGCAGACACGCCGACAAGATGCGGCGGGCCGCTCGCGGCGGCCAGAGGCGCGAGGGAGAAGCGAGGACGCGGCGGAGCGCGGTGGAGCATGTGCTCGGGATGCTGGCCGCCGGCGATGCGCCGGAAGCGATCCTGGCCGGCTATCCGTGGCTGGAGGCCGAGGACATTCGCGCCTGCCTGGCGTACGCACGCCGCCTGGTAGCGCACGAGCGGATCGAGCCCGGGCTCGCCAATTCGGCGGCGTGACCGACCTGCTCGACAACGCGACGCCCGCTCGCGTCCGGTCGGACACTCTGGAACTGGCGCCGAGAATGTTGTGGCCTGGACCCAGATATCGAGCGGCACTTGCGGCAGGCGGCGAAAATGCTCATCCGGCGTGACCAGCGTGCGCTCGTGCTGCCGCGAACTCGGCGATCCAAATGTCGGGAGCCAGCGCCCCTTCACTCAGGTCTCGCGCGCCCTGCCCACGGACAACACCGCGCGCGACCAGGTGGTGCAGTACAAGGACGTGGGCACCAAGCTCACCCAGGTGTCGCGAGTTTCCAGAACGTCAGCGCTCCGAATCTCAAACAATCCGGGGCGATTCACATTGCCGCTGGACCAATACACGTGGATCAACCGACTCAAGCTCTTCGCGGTGTCAAAGGACGGGCCTCTGTAAACTCAGCCCGATCGGTGTCTCAAAAACGTTCACACGTTCCAGAGCCGCGCGCGCTGGGGATCTCTCACCACTCGCTGGCTCGCAGTCAATCGTCGAGGATGGAGAGCTGTCCACGTCGGCGCGCTGAGCGGTGTTGAGCGTTTGCTAATCGACTGAGTGGGCCGCCGCGATGCGTTGGGCTCGCCCGTGCCATTCCCCTGCTACGCGGTGGTTGCGGAGCCCTGAGCGGGCACCGTTCTATCGACGGTCACGTGGCGCGCTGCGCCGCAGCGTCAGGCCGCGGCGACGTGCAGGCGGCCGCGTTTCCGCGAACGGGGAGCGGCCCGCACGACGATCTCGACATCGCGGCCGAGCGCAGTCAGAAACTCCATCAGGCGCTGCGTGGAAAAGCCGTCCAGGCGCCCGTGGAGGATGTGCGAAACCTTCGGCTGGTCGATCCCCATGAGCACTGCCGCCGCCTGTTGCGTCAGCCGGCGCTCCTGGATTGCCTGGTCAATCATTAGTGCCAGTTCGGCCTTGGCCAGTTCCTCGGCCGGATTCGCAAAGCCCAAATCGGCGTAGACGTTCCCGCTGCCGCGGGTCACAGGAATATCGGTGCTCGCCCGGCTCCGTGTGTGCGGGCGACGCCTGGGTGCGGTGGCTTTTCTCATGGTCTCATCTCTCGTGCCCAGCGTAGTGAGCCGCGTAATGCGCCTTCGCGCGCTGCCAGCGATCGCGGATGATCGCCAGATGCGGCTTCGGCGTGGTGATGCCGCGTGTGGATTTCTTCTGAAAGACGTGGAGGACGTACACCACGCCCCCCAGTTTCACCGTGTAAATCGCGCGATACGTATCCCCATGAAAATCATCGACGACCTCGATGAGTCCCGCGAATTCGCCTTTCAGCCGCTTCGCCGCGCGGTGGTGCAGCCCCAGTTGCGCCAGGTGAATCGCGTAGCCAAACACCCGCCGAGGCTCCTCGGGCAGCAACCGGAGATCGTCGAGCGCCGAGCCCATCCACTCGGTCGGATTGAGGGGGCCCGCCTCGGCGGTCATACGGGAAATATGCCGAATTCAGCATGGGGCGGCAAGCAGGCGGCGGCGCGTCCGCGCGGAGCCCCAGGGAGCCCCCTGCAGTTTTAGCTGCGATGCAGGCAACAACCTAAACCCCGTGTCGGGTAAATGGGGGGAAGCTCAGAGATCTTCGCGGGCGATCAGATCCTCACCACCGCGATACCGGACCGGCTGCTGCACCATGTGCAGGCCGTCCACATCGACGGCCGAAGCCATCGGCTGAGAGAGCCCGGCGCGCGACTCGAGCCACGGCCGGAGCCGGTGATGCACAACCGCAGCGAGCAAGGAGCTGAAGCGACCAATTGAGAACACCCAGGTGCGGGAATTTGGATGTTCATGGACTGCGGGAATTTGGATGTACTTGCACAACATCGGGCGCGAAGCGCCATGTGGTGGTCGATGCCCACGGCGTTCCGCTCGCCACGCTCCTGACGGCGGTCAAGAGGATGCTGAAGCGCCGTCCTTTCGGACTGGCTGGTCCCGTTTCCGCCATTGCGCTCTTCCCCCATGTTACGATCCCGGTCACTCGCCGGTACGAGGGGAAAGTGTCAATCGATCACGATACCAGAAAGTTCAATTCCGGCTGAAGCGCTACACCGGCGACCCCGGCACGGCACGGTGCTCGATTGAATGTGGTGACCGTCGAGTTCAGACACGCTCTGTCCATCAGCATGGTGACCGCGCGTGCCGCCGCGGCGTTCGTGATGGACAGCAAGGGCGCGGTGGGCGGCGACCGTTGGGGCAAGGCTCGGCTGGACCAGGTTGCGCTCCGAGCGCCAGGCACGACGGCCACCCCAGCGGCCGCTATTCCCATGGCCGGAGGTGCGCGCGGAGGATCTCGGAATGAACCGAGCACGAGGACATGCGATCGGGCCGCCCCCGGCTGTCCCACAATCCGGGTGTCCCACAACAGTGATTGTTCAGGCGGCGGATCACTCCCGGCTATAGGCATAACGTGCTTGCGCCTCTTGATCGGAAATCACGTGCAACAATGCGGGCCCGCCGCCCTGCAGACTCGACTCAGGGTAGGTGTGCTCCCACAGACGACCATCTTCGGGATCACGATAGAGGACAGACCAACCCGCATCTGTCACTGCAACCTGCTGCAGGTAGGATGTGGTCAGCCTATAAATGCGTATCGCCGCCTCGTCTGGGACGAGCCGCCCATCACGCAGTTCCTCGCCTGCCCGGAGCTGGGTTTCAAAAGCTTCTAGATGCTCGCTCATTCTTTCCTGCCGGGAATGACGTGCTACGTCCAACTCTTACTGTTTTGGCTCGACCATTATCCCAGGGTCTATGTCCACCGGCAAGTCAGGTGGAACAGGCCGAATTGTCGCACCCTCGGGTATTGGTTCATTTTGAATGACCCACTCGGGTGCACCTCCGGCGGTCTTTCCGCCACCGACAAACCCTTGATTGGACCTAAAGACGGGCGATGCGATGTTCGATGCACTGGACGAGGGGAACTCGATGACTCTATAGCCCGTTGCATCAGGCTTGATTCGCAGAAGATCCTGGATGTCGCTTGCGGACAATCCACGCAGTAGCTTGGCATCGGTTACCCACGCCTCAGCCTCGCCAGGCTTGGCAAGGCTGGTCAGAGGCCCGCTGCCTGGAACAACGCGTGCAAATGTGGCTGGAATCTCGTTGGCGGGAGAGACTGTCAATCCCGCAGCAGTCAGAGCAAGTTTGGCTTGGACGTCGGCACCGCTGACGTCAGCCTGCGTGCAATTGCCCCGTTGTTCCTTCGGACACAATCCAAAAGGATCGGAATACGTGACGGGATCGCCGTTATTGAACCCATAGACATTGAGCCCGCCGGCCAACCCAATCGG
>JBOHTE010000403.1:0-2640 GCA_050733555.1 Gemmatimonadaceae bacterium
GCTCAAGCCCGAGTTTCACGGGATCAGCGACGCAGACCTCGCCACCATCCCCGGTGCCGCCCTCGGCTTCGACCAGGATGCCACCGCGGCCGATGCCGTCGCGCGGCTGCGCCAGCTTTACTCATCCACCATCGGCTTCGAGTTCGAGTACATCGAGGAGGAAGCCGAGCGCGAGTGGTTCCGCATGGTGATCGAGCAGGGCGGAATGCGCCGCACCATGACAGCCGAGGAGAAGAAGAACGTGCTCCGCCGTCTCACCGAAGTGGACGGGCTGGAGCGGTTCCTCGGCATGGCGTATCAGGGCTACAAGCGGTTCGGCATCGAGGGCACCGATGTATTGGTTCCCATGCTTGATGCCGCCGTGAACGGCGCGGCCATGGCGGGCGCGCGTGAAATCGTGATCGGCATGGCACACCGCGGGCGCATCAACGTGCTCGCGCACGTGCTCGACAAGCCGATAGCGAGAGTGTTCGAGGAGTTCGAGGGACGCCACGCGGCCAGCGCCGCGGCGGACACGGGGGACGTGAAGTACCATCTGGGCGCGCGCACCCTGCGCACCTTCCCCGGCGGCGAACAGGCGGACGTCGTGCTGCTCCCCAACCCGAGCCACCTCGAGTTCGTGAATCCGGTGGTGGAGGGCACGGTGCGCGCGCGGCAGCGGTCCGCGCAGAACACGTCCGGCTTCGACACGACGAGCGCGCTTCCCATTGTCATCCACGGCGATGCGTCGTTCCCCGGTGAAGGCGTGGTGGCAGAGACGTTCAACCTCTCGCACCTGCGCGGCTTCAGCACGGGCGGCTCACTGCACATCATCGTCAACAACCAGGTGGGCTTTACCACGGACCCGCGCGACGGGCGCTCCACGTACTACGCGAGCGACCTCGCCAAGGGATTCGAAGTACCCATCGTCCACGTGAACGGCGACGACGCCGAGAGCTGCGTCGCGGTCGTGTGGCTGGCGCTCGCGTATCGCGAGCGCTTCGGCAAGGACTTCCTCATCGACGTCGTCGGCTACCGCCGCCACGGGCACAACGAGACGGACGAGCCGGCATACACGCAGCCCCGGCTGTACGACGCCATCAAGCCGCACCAGACCCCACGCCTGGTGTGGGGAGAGCGGCTGGTGCGCGAGGGGATCATCGGTGCCGGCGATGTGAAGCAGGTAGACGACGAGGTGCAGGCGGAGTTCAACCAGATCCTCAAGCAGGTGAAGGCGAGCGCCGCGCCCGCGGAGAATGGCAACGGCAACCACGGCGTGGAGAACCCGCTGCCGGCGGTGGATACCACCGTTCCCGCCCCAGTGCTCATCTCGCTCAACGAGCGGCTGCTGAGCTGGCCCTCCGATTTTCATCCACTCCCCAAGCTGGCCAGACAGTTCGAGCGCCGCCGCGTGGCGGTGGGCGAAGCGGGCGGCATTGACTGGGGTCACGCGGAAGCGCTTGCCTGGGCGTCGCTGCTCGTGCAGGGCACGTCCGTGCGCATCAGCGGACAGGACGCGGAGCGCGGCACGTTCTCGCACCGGCAGGCCGTGCTGCACGATCACGAATCGGGCGCGACGTACACGCCACTGCAGCACATTGCCGATGCCACGGGGGGGGGCCGCTTCGAGATCTACAACTCCCCGCTCTCGGAGACGGCGGTGCTGGGATTCGAGTACGGGTACAGCGTGGCCGCTGCCGATACGCTCGTACTCTGGGAGGCGCAGTTCGGCGACTTCTCCAACGTCGCGCAGCCCATCATGGATCAGTTCATCGTGTCCGACCACGCCAAATGGGGGCAGGACAGCGGGCTGGTGCTGCTGCTGCCGCACGGCTACGAAGGACAGGGACCCGAGCACTCGAGCGCGCGGCTCGAACGCTTTCTGCAAATGAGCGCCGAGCAGAACATGCGGGTGGCGTATCCCTCCACGCCCGCGCAGTACTTTCACGTGCTGCGTCGCCAGGCGCTGCTCGGGGAGCGGCGTCCGCTCGTGCTCATGCAGCCCAAGAGTCTGCTGCGCCTCGCGGCGGCCGCATCGCACCTCGCCGATCTTACGAGCGGCACCTTCCAGTCCGTGATGGATGACGCCGTGGCTAGTGCGTCGCCGGAACAGGTACGGCGTCTCGTGTTGTGCACGGGCAAGCTGTACTACGATCTCGCGGTGCACGAGCGCACGAACGGCGGCACGAATGGCGCCACGAACACTGTGGCGATCGTGCGCGTGGAGGAACTCTACCCGTGGCCACACGCGGCCATCACCGCCATGCTCGAGCGCTACAGCGGCATCGAGGATGTGGTGTGGGCACAGGAGGAGCCCCGCAACATGGGTGCATGGAGTTTCGTTGCGCCGCGTCTCCGCGCCGCGGTCGGGAACGCCCTGCCCATCCGCTACGTTGGTCGTCCAGAGCGCGCCAGCCCGGCGGAAGGGTATGCGTCGTCGCATGTGGAGCAGCAGGCGCGTATCGTCACCGATGCTTTGACACTGCCCGTGGCCGCGCGGGTGTAGCTCGCCGGCCGGGAATGGCCGACACCGGCCGGCAATGTCATAGGCCGGCGCAGACCGGGGCCGGTCACAACCGACAACTGAGTCCGCCCATGCACCGAGCGTTCGCTGTCTCGCTTCTGGCCATCTCTCTCGCCGCGCCGCGTGCTCTCCAATGC
>JBOHTE010000404.1:0-10672 GCA_050733555.1 Gemmatimonadaceae bacterium
CGTAGTCCCCGCCGGTGAACTCGCCAAAGCGAATGAGATCGGTGCGACGATGAGCTTCCCACAGCAGTTCCCGGCCACGCTCATCCAGAATGAAGGGCAGCGTCAGTTGCGCGTCCGTGATGTCGCCCGACGTGCTTCCATACGCGCGCTCACGCAGTGCGTTCACATAGGCCAGCGCCTGCGCTCTGGTGCCGCCGCCGCCGCGCAGTACCGCTTCGGCGTAGATCAGGTATGCTCCGCCAAGCCGGAATACAGGAAAGTCCGTGTCCACGAACGTTGCGTTCGAGCCAGCCTGACCCGTTGATGTCACATTGCGGAACTTGGGCGCTGCGATCCCGGCGTTGAAGTTCGGGATGCTGGAGATATCCACCGTCTGACCATCGCTGTAGAAGTACGCGGCGCGATGGTCACCCGGGGCGAACCGTTGGTATGCCTCGGGCTTCAGCCGCAACCCGTACCATCCCCCGTCGATACCGTAGCTGGTCGCATTCATGCTTCCGCCCACGGACGCGTGTACGAGGAAGGTGACGCCGCCGTACGTCTGCGTGCGGGTTCCGTCCTGCGTGATGGCGAAGATGATCTCTGGCGACGTATTGTTGTCGGCCAGGAACATGTGCTGGTAGCTGGGATCCAGACTGTACGCGCCCGAGTTGATCACGGCTTCCGCCGATGTGAGGGCGTCGGCGTAGTCCGGCGTGCCGGTGTAGACGCCAGCGTTCAGGTACAGCTCGGCAAGCAGCATGTCCGCTGCGGGTCCCGTGGCGCGCCCGTAGGTGTCAGGGCCGGGCTGGGGAAGGTCGCCCCGAATGGCCGTGAGTTCACTCACGACGTAGTTGTAGACATCCGTGCGCGTGGACTGCTTGGGCGGGGTGGATCCCACGGGATCATTCTCCGTGACGAGCGGAATGTTTCCGAAGAAGTCGATTCCGTGCCAGTAGCTCAACGCGCGGAGGAAGCGGGCTTCCGCGCGATACGTCTGGATCTGCGCCTTCAATTCATCGCTTACCCCCCGCGCGGCCAGCTTGTCATCCGTGGTCTCGCGCAGGAACTCGTTTACCATGCTCACCTGGAAGTAGATCCGGTAATACATGGACACGACGAACGTGTTGGACGCGGCCCAGAGCTGTGTGTTCATCTCCGGCAAACCCACGTCGTTCCACGCGATCACCGCCTCATCGGTGGGCAGTTCCTGTGCTTCCCACAGCAACCGCAGGTACTGCGAGAATCCCTCATCGATGCCCTGAATATCGGGCTGGCCAGCGGGTCCCTGCTGACCGCTCACGGCAAGACCGGCATAGATCTTCGCCAGGAACTCCACGTAGGAGTTCGGGTCGTTGAAGATATTGGTTTCGGTAATGGTGCTCGTGGGTTCGACGGTGGTGTCCGTGCAGCCCATGAGGCCCACTGCCACGAACGCGGCGGCCAGTACGAGCGCCTTCCACTTATGGGTGGTCATGACTCCGTCCTCTCTGGAGTAGTCGTATGCATGATGGTCTGCTCAGAACTGGACGCTCAGGCCCAGCGTCACGGTGCGGGCGCGCGGGTAGATGTTGTTGTCGAGGCCGTTCAGCCCCGCGGTCGGATCCACGCCATCGTATCCGGTGAGCGTGAACGCATTCTGCATCGTGAGCGAGAGTCGCATGGGCTGATTGTCGTATTTGAAGCCGTAGCCCACCGTCACGTTGTCGAGACGCAGGAAGGCCGCGTCCTCCACGTAGTAGTCCGACAGATACTGTGGACTTGTGAAGCCTGTCTGCAGCACCGACGAACTCAGATTGTAGGGTGACCCGCGCTGCAGCTCCTGATAACTCCCGAGATTCGACGCCACATTGTTGTAGACGTAATTGCCCAGATAGGCACGGAGCGTGTAGCTCAGGTCGAACTTGTTGTAGGAGAAGTACGACGACTGTCCAAAGATCCATTTGGGCGCCGGATCGTGGAACGCCCGGCGATCGGCCACGTTGGTGATGCCATCCTTGTTGAGATCGGCATAGCCACCCTCGGTCGGCTTCCCGTTCGCGTACTGCTGCTGATAGACGAAGAAGGAATTGATCGGCTGTCCCGGCTCGAGCACCTGGATGAAGGTGCCGACGCCGCCGGCAACCAGTCCTGTGAGAATCTGTTGCGCCGAACCGGCGAACGGGTTGATGCTCGTGAGCTCGTTCGTGTTGTGCGACGCGTTCACGTCGGCGGTCCAGCCCAGTCGGTTCTTGCCAGCATCCAGTACGCGCGCACTCAGACTGAACTCCACGCCGTCGTTCTTCATGCTGCCGATGTTGGTCGTCAGGAAGTTCGAGAAGTTCGTGCCGGCTGCGACAGGAACGGTGAAGATCAGGTCGCTGGTGTTCTTCCTGTACCAGTCAATGGATCCGCTGAACCGCTGATTCAGGAATCCGTAATCCAGGCCGACGTTCCACGAACGCGTCGCCTCCCACTTGATATTCGGGTCCACGGCGCTCGGCCGGATCGTGTTCACGAACTGGTTGCCGAACTGCACCTGGGCTTGCGAGTTGCCCACGAGAAACGCGGAATACTGCTGATAGTTGGCAAAGGCCTGATTGCCGGTCTTGGCCCACGAAGCGCGAAGCTTCAGGTCGGAGAGCGCCGAAATGTCGCGCAGGAACGGCTCCTGCGAGAGACGCCAGGCCACGGCGACGGAGGGGAATACGCCCCACGCGTTGGCGGGCCCGAAGCGCGACGAGCCGTCGCGACGGACGCTCGCGGCTATGAGGTACTTGTCATTGAGATTGTAATTCAGCCGGCCGAAGAAGGAGATCAGCACGCTGTTCTCCACATCGAGGAAGTTCGAGACGTTCTGCGCTGTCGAAAACCCGTTGGTCTTGAGCAGATCGGTGGAGAGACCCGTCGCGGTGTACGACGGATACTCGGCGTGCGACTTGGAGTACGAATAGCCGGCGGTCACGTTGATCTGTCCGGGTGCTACCTGGAGCGGCGCATCATAATCCAGATACGTGTCGAGCACCGTATTCAGCTGACTCGGATCCTGGCGGTAGTCATATCCTTTCTCGCCCGACTTGGTCTCGCTGTGCAGTATGCTCGGGGTGAACGTTTCCTGCGAGACGTTGGTGGCGTCGTAGCCCACGTTGGCGTTGGCGCTCAGCCCTTCGACGAATGGCAGGTGGTACTGGACCTGCGCGTTCCCGACGCTGCGATAGGTCGTACCGCCCTGCGACGCCAGATTCATGATGGCCACCGGATTGTCCGCCGACGTCAACAGGTTGCCTGGCCACTCGTAGAAGCCCGTCGTGGTCGTGGGGTCGAACACCGGCTGGGTGGGTCCCATCTGCACCGCGTTGGACAGCACGCCGCCTGGCGTGAACGCGTCGAGCGCGCGCGACCCCTTGAGGTTGGCGTGGACTTCGAGCTTGTCCTTGAGTAGTCGCTGGTTGTAGTTCGCCCCCAATGACAGGCGCTGCGTGTTGGTGCCGCGGATGATCCCGTCCTGGTTCAGATACCCCACGGAAAACCGGTAGTCGTTGGACTGCCCGGCACCGGAGACGACGATGTTGTGTTCCTGTCCCCATCCCGTGCGATCCACGAGATCGAACCAGTTGGTGTTCGCATCGCCGAGCTGGCTGACACTGCCGGGTGCGTACTGCTGCACGGCATTGCGGAACTCCGTCGCGTTCAGAATCTGAGGGAGTCGCGTGACCGACGATGCGGAGACGCTGCCGGAATACTGAATGTGTGGTCCACCGGAGCCGGACTTGGTCTTGATGAGCACGACGCCATTGGCGGCATTGGCGCCGTAAATGGCCGCGGCCGAGGCATCCTTGAGTACCGTAATGCTCTCGATGTCTTCGGGATTGAGGAAGTTGAGCGGATCCCGGCCCGCGGAAATCCCGGTGCCGCTGCCGCTGCTCACCGGCATGCCATCGACCACGTAGAGCGGATCGCTGCTGGCGTTCACGGACGTGGCACCACGAATGCGAATGGAGATGCCGCCGCCCGGCTCGTTGTTGTCCACGACCTGCACGCCGGCGACCTTGCTCTGGATGAGCATCTGTGGGCTGATGACAGTTCCGGTGTTGAACTCATCCGAGTTGACCTGTTTCACGGCGCCAGCGATGTCGCCTGCTCGCTGGTGCCCGTAGCCCACCACCACAACCTGCGACAGGCTGACAGCCCGCTGCGTCAGCGCGAAGTTGGCGGTGGTGGTGCCGCCGTCGGTGATGGTGACGGCTTGTGTGGCTGGTGCGTAGCCCAGCATGCGCGCTCGTACCGTGTCGGCGCCGGCGGGCACTCCGGAAACGACGTAGCCGCCGTCATTCTCCGTGAGTGTTCCTCGGGCTCCGATCGTGATGGTAACGCCGGCGAGCGGCTGTTGTGTCGTGCCGTCCGTGACGCGGCCACGGACCGTGCCGCCTGGTGACTGAGCGGAAAGTGGAGTGATCCAGAGCAGTACCAGAAGCGGACCAAGTGCGGACCGTACGTGTGTCATGCACGTCTCCTGAGGGGTGGGGTGAGACGCATGGCCAGTGGAGGGAATTCGGCCGGATATGTCCTAACGCTTCCCGGAACCTTTGTCAACATGACACGACAGTGCGGGGCAGCCCGCCAAGAGCTGCCCCGCACTGTCGTGCCCGGTCCGTCTCCTATTCTCCCGCCGCCTCCATCCGCCGCACCGCCACCTCGAGCGGCACGAACGTCACCGCCAGCGACAGCACCAGCGCGATCCCGAACGAGATGGCCATTGCCGTTGGCTCCCGGGGAGTGCCGAGCGCCCGTGCGCTCAGATAGGTGTGCACCGGCCGGGCCTCGAGCAGCACGATGGCGCCGATGAACAGCGCCGAAGCAAGCATGTACACCAGACCACCGAAGCTCGTGGGAATCTGCGCCGCGCTCTCGGCCTCGTACCGGGGATACACCGCGCCCAGTCCCAGTGCCAGCGCCGCCAGCGCCAGCGTCATGAACGTGATCGTGAAGATGGAGAGCGCGAAAATGAACCCGCTCACGCCCAGCAGCGTGTCGGTCACGCCCACGATGGACAGGGCGAGCACCAGCAGCGGCAGCGTCCCGGTCCAGTACTTGGACCAGAGCAGTTGGCGCATCGGAAGGGGGCTCGACCGCAGCAACCAGAGCGTGCGTCCCTCCATGCTCACGGCCGGAAAGATGAAACGCGCGGCGATGGACGCGAGCACGAATCCGGCAAGACCCAGGTTCAGGAACGGGATGACGTTCACCAGGAAGAACGACACGCCATCGCTCGAGGCGGACGGCAGAAACCTCACGTTGAAGACGTAGACGACCACGAGCACGGCCAACAGGATGAGCTGCGACCATTGCGTGGGGTCGCGGAAAAACATCCGGATTTCCTTGAGGATCAGCTCGCGGCGCAGGACGCCAAATGGCCTGAACAGCGCTTCTCCCGCATGTGAGAGGAGCCCGCGCTTCGTGACACACCGTGCGCCCTCCTGTGCCTTGCTGAACGCCGCCGCATACAGCGCGCGGTGCAACCCCGCGCCCAGCACCACCAGCGCCGCCGCCGTCGTCCACAGCAGATAGAACGGCAGCGCCGACAGCTCACCGGTGAGGTAGCCCATGAGCCCGTTCTGCGCCCATTCGCTCGGCAGGTACGGTGACGTGGGCATGCGCAGCAACGCGATGAAGTCCATGAGGGAACGCATCCCCTCGGGTCGCGCCAGCCGCTCGGGACGCATGAGCCGCAGCAGCAGCACCAGGCCGGCCGCGGACAGTACCGCCACCACGCTGAGCAGATCGCGCGTGCGGCGCGCCGGGAAGACGTGCACCAGCAGCAGCGTGAACGCCGTCCCGAGCACCGCCGGGATCACGAAATACGGAATCATCGTGGCGAGCGCCACCAGCGGCCAGAGCAGGCCGCCCTTGTATACGAATCCGTACGCCGCCAGGATCGGCACGCCCATCAGCACGACCATCCAGCTCGAGTGGACGAGCGTTTCGGTAAGACGCGCCCCGTAGTGCGTGAGCCAGTCCACGGGCGCGCACGCGCACATGTCCAGATCCCGCGCCAGAAAAAAGCTCGACAGCGCCGTGATGATGTTCGACAGCAGCAGAATGGCGAAGAAGCTCAGGAAGATGAGCCCGAGCAGCTTGCCCGCGAGCAGCACGCCGATCTCCGGCGTGCGCTCGAAGTAGCCAAGCACACGCACGAGCATCACGGTCCCGAGCCCCCAGAACAGGACCCCGACCGCGGTCAGCAGCGACCAGTGCCACACGGACTGGCGGCCAATGGTCCGCGCGCGATTGCGCATGGACTGCAGCTTGGGCCGCAGCAGGTGGAAGAAGGAGGCGCTCGGGACCCTGCCGTTCTCGCCCTGTCGGTCCCGTGCGCGCTCCGGATCGTCAGGCATCCAGGACCTCGGCCAGCTCCCGCGCCGGATTCTGCCCGGTGAGCCGCAGGAAGAATGACTCCAGCCCCTGCCCGTCGGCCGGCGCGGTGGCGTAGAGCTCATCCAGCGTCCCGCAGGCCCGGATGCAGCCGCCCTGAATGATGGCGATCCGGTCGCACACGCTCTCGGCCACCTCGAGCGTGTGTGTGGACATCATGATGGTGTGGCCCCGCCGCGTGTACTCGCGAAAGAGATCCTTGAGGATGCGCGCCGCCTTGGGATCGAGCCCCACCATCGGCTCGTCCACCACGATCACGTCTGGCTTGTGCAGAAACGCGCTCGCGATGATCAGTTTCTGCCGCATGCCGTGACTGTAACTCTCCACGAGCTCCTCCTTCCAGTCGCGGAGGTCGAACAGCGCCAACAGCTCGTCCATGCGCTTCTCAATGACCGGTCCGGACTGCCCATACAGCCCGGACACGAAACGCAGGAATTCCGCGCCCGTAAGCTTCTCGTAGATGAACGGGCGGTCCGGAATGTAGCCGAGCTTCGCCTTGGCCTCCGCTGGCCGGGCCACGATGTCCGTGCCGTCAATGAGGACGGAACCACTCGTGGGTCGCAGAATCCCCGCGATCATCCGCAGTGTGGTCGTCTTGCCCGCCCCGTTGGGGCCGAGAAAGCCGAACAATTCGCCCCGAGGCACCGCGAGATCAATGGCATTGACCGCGGTGAACGGCCCGTATCGCTTGGTGAGTGCGCTGAGGCGGATCATGGCGTGTGGTGAGAGGTCGGCTGGACGTGAGCAGGCGACAGCCCTGCGGTACGATTGGACCAGTTCAGTACGGCAATCTCGTAGGCGGAACGGTGCATGACGAATCCCGGAAGCGGCGCGGCCTGCACCATGCGCCCGCTCTCGTCCACCCATCCCGTGAGCAGCCGTCCGCCGTCCTGTTCGAGGCGCCATGCCCGCACGGTGTCCTGGTGCGCCGGGAGCCAGCGCGCCGTCGTACTGTCCTCGCGCGCGCTGTCCGGCACCACGAAGAGCGATTCTGCCCGAATGTGCACCGTCATGCGGCTCATCGCCGCGCGAATGGGATCGAAGACCTGGTACGTATAACTGGCGCCCACTTTCGGCCGGTCGCCGAGCGCGATCGCCAGCGGGACCATGGTGGGAAGCAGGAGCGGCTCGGCCAGGTGAATTCGTTGCGTATCGGGGGGAACGTCGCCCGAGCGCGTGACCAGGGTGAGCAGGGTGTCACCGCTCACCGTGCCCCACAGCACGTACGGGCCCACGTCTTCGCCGAGTTGATAGGCAAAGTGCCTGAGCCGGAGCGCGCGCGTGAGCTCAACGGCGGAGCGCGCCGCGACGTGTCGCGCCTCGCTGTCAGATCCGATGCGCGCAATGACGCGATCGGTGATCGACACGCCGATGGCGGAGGTATCGATGGTGGAGGTGGCGAAGCCGATCTGGCCGCTTGCATTGCTGATCTCGTAGTAATCCGCGCCCGGCGCCAGGAAGAGCGCGGCACGCGCCAGCCGGTCCTTCTGTCCGGTGAAGATGGCACGGTGGGCGAGCACGCCGAGTCCGCCCAGCCAGAGTGTCACAATGCCGGTTGCCAGCAGTTTCCGGCGGCTCATGCGGGCGATGACCGTGGCGTCGGCCCGTGCAAGGCGGTACCGGCGGGAACCGTGGCGAATTCCAGGAAAGCGACCGTACGTGACATGTCGGAAGAAGAAAATTCGAGAGAGGTACCCGGCATGAGGACGATCAAACCCGTACTGCGCAAGCCTTGGCATACGCCCGCTTGTCTTGCCGGTGCACGGCGGTCAGTTTACACAGGTTATGCCCGAAGAGAAGCTCATCGTCCGCGGCGCGCGCGAGCACAATCTCCGCGACATTGATGTCGAGATTCCCCGCGATCGCCTCACGGTGATCACGGGGCTGTCCGGATCCGGCAAATCGTCGCTCGCGTTCGACACCATCTACGCGGAAGGCCAGCGCCGCTATGTCGAGTCGCTCTCCGCGTACGCCCGGCAGTTTCTCGGGCTCATGGAAAAGCCCGATGTGGACGCCATCGAGGGGCTCTCGCCCGCGATCTCCATTCAGCAGAAGACGGCCGGCCACAATCCCCGCTCCACGGTCGGCACGGTCACGGAGATCTACGACTACCTGCGACTGCTCTATGCGCGCGCCGGCACGCCGCATTGCCCGAAGTGCGGACGTCCGGTGCAGCGACAGAGCGCCGGCCAGATCGCCGACACGATTCTGACGTGGCCCGCGGGCACCAGGCTCGAAATCCTGGCGCCACTCGTGCGGGGGCGGAAGGGCGAATTTCGCGATCTGCTCGAAGGCGCGCGCCGCCAGGGATTCGTCCGCGCCATTGTGGACGGCAAGGTCATTGAGCTCGCCTCGCCGCCCAAGCTGGGGCGTACCACGAATCACAGCATCTCGGTCATCGTGGACCGGCTCGTCGTGCGCACGGAGGATCGGGGCCGGCTCACGGACTCACTGGAGACCGCGCTCAAGCTGGGCGAGGGGCTCGTGGAGGTCGTCCGGCAGGGCGGAGAAGCACACGCGTCCGCCAATCACATCTTCTCGGAGCGCTATGGCTGCCCGGAGTGCGGCATTTCCCTGTCGGAGCTCGAGCCGCGCCAGTTCTCCTTCAACTCGCCGTTCGGCGCATGTTCGGAGTGCGGGGGCCTGGGAATCCGGCGCGAGCCGAACGAAGCGCTCATGCTGGGCGACCCGCGTATCTCGATTCTGGAAGGGGTCGTGCTCCCCTGGGGCGAACCCACGGGGCATCTCCGCAAGTCGATCCTGCCCACCCTGGCGAATCAATACAAGTTCGATCTGAACACGCCGTGGGGCGAGCTGCCGCCGCGCGTCCGCGAGGTCATCCTGTACGGGGCTGGCGGCCGGAAGAGCACCTTTCACATCGAGCAGGGCACGTTCAAGGGCGATTATCAGACGGCCTGGGAGGGTGTGCTCGCCAATGTGCAGCGCCGCTACGACGAGACGTCGTCCGATGCCGTACGCGCCGAGCTCAGCGAATACATGACGGAGGCGCCCTGCCGCGCCTGCGACGGTCGTCGTCTCAAGCCCGAGTCGTTGGCTGTCACCATAGGAGAGCGCAACATCGGCGACCTCGTGGCGCTGTCGGTCACCGACGCACTGCGTTTCGTCGAGGGGCTCGCGCTGCGCGGCAACGGACGGCCGGGGCTGGATGCCGCCATCGCCGGACCCATCCTGAAGGAAGTGCGCGAGCGGCTTCGCTTTCTCGCGGACGTGGGACTCGACTACCTCACGCTGGGCCGCGCGGCGGAATCACTGTCCGGCGGCGAGGCGCAACGCATTCGCCTGGCCACGCAAATCGGCTCGCGGCTCGTGGGCGTGCTCTACATTCTCGACGAGCCATCCATCGGCCTGCACCAGCGCGACAACGCGCGGCTGCTTGCCACACTCCGGCAACTGCGCGATCTCGGGAATACGGTCATCGTCGTGGAGCACGACGAGGAGACCATGCGCGAGGCGGACCACCTGATTGATCTGGGCCCCGGTGCCGGGCGGCACGGGGGACTGGTGGTGGCCGCCGGCACCGTGGACGAGATCGTTCGTGATGCGGATTCGCTCACCGGGAAGTACCTGAGCGGTGCACTGCGGATCGACATCCCCGCCCAGCGCCGGCCGCGGCTGCCGGGACGCATGCTGCGCGTGGAGGGCGCACGCGCCCACAATCTCGCGAACCTCGACGTGGACATTCCGCTCGGATTGTTCGTCGCCGTCACCGGCGTGTCCGGCTCCGGCAAGTCCACGCTCGTGGAGGACGTGCTGCATCAGGCGCTCTCGCGCCACTTCCATCGCGCTCGCGTCATTCCGGGCGAACACACACGCATCCTGGGTCTCGAACACATCGACAAGGTCATTGACATTGACCAGAGTCCCATCGGCCGCACCCCGCGCTCCAATCCCGCGACGTACACCGGTCTCTTCACGCCGATTCGCGAGCTGTTCGCGGAGCTGCCCGATGCCAAGATCCGGGGCTACGGGCCCGGACGCTTCTCCTTCAACGTGAAGGGCGGCCGCTGCGAGGCGTGCCAGGGCGACGGGCTGGTGAAGATCGAGATGCACTTCCTGCCCGACGTGTACGTGCCGTGCGAGGTCTGCAAAGGCAGGCGCTACAATCGGGAAACGCTCGAGGTTCGCTACAAGGGGAAGTCGATCGCCGATGTCCTGGATCTCACGGTTTCCGATGCACTCGAGTTCTTCGAGCACCAGCCGAGGATCCGTGCCAAGCTCGAGCTGCTGAACGACGTCGGGCTGGGCTATATCCACCTGGGGC
>JBOHTE010000405.1:0-5599 GCA_050733555.1 Gemmatimonadaceae bacterium
GCGCTGGCCGGCATCGAGCGAGAGAGCGCGCGGATCGACCGCATCATGCGCGGCATGCTCGACTACGCGCGGCCGCGCCGCCGCATCATCGAGTCCGTGGATCTCAACGCCACCGCGCACCAGGTGGTGTGCATGCTGCGCGATCAGGGTGCACTGCGTCGTGTACGCACGAATCTCTGGCTGCACCCGGAGCTGCCGGCGGTGCAGGGTGACGCGCACGAGCTGGAGCAGGTCCTCGTCAATCTGCTGCTCAACGCCACGGACGCCATGGACGGCGACGGCATCGTGTCGCTGTGCACCCGCCGCTGTCCCTTCAACGAGGTCGCGCGCATCGCGCCGCGTCGCCGCGCCGACTCCGCGCAGCTCACGGTACCGCGTGAATACAGCGCGCGCGTGCGGGCCTGGCTCACCACGATCGGCGAGCCGCGCGAAGTCATTGAGCTCGTCGTGGCGGACTCCGGCCCGGGCATTCCGTTCAGCGAATCGGAGCGGATCTTCGATCCCTTCTACACGACCAAGGAACCGGGGAAGGGAACGGGTCTCGGGCTCGCGATCGTGGCGCGCATCGTCGAGGGCTTGGGCGGCACCGTGTGGGTGCGGCAGGCGCGAGAGGGGGGCGCCGCATTCGTGATGTACTTCCCGATCCCCGTCGCGCCGGCGGCGCCGGCGGTGCCGGCGTTGCCGGCGTTGCCGGTGGAGGCGACAGCGCCGCCAGCGGTGCCGGCGGAGGCCGCAGCGGGTGAACTCGCACCCCGAGGCGCCGCGTGAAACTGCTCGTGGTGGACGATGAGCCAGGGCTGCGACAGACGCTCTCCCGCATCCTGGCCGCGGACGGACACGACTGCGAAACCGCGAGCCACGGGCAGGACGCGCTCGACCGGCTGGCGGATGACTCGTTCCAGCTCGTCCTGTGCGATCTCCGCATGCCCACCATGAACGGGCTGGACTTTCTCGAACGCTACCAGGCGCGTGGTGGACAGGCGCTGGTGATCGCCATGAGCGCGTACGGCGACTACGACACCGCAATCTCCGCCATGCAGCGCGGCGCATACGACTACATCCAGAAGCCGTTTCGTGCCGAAGAGGTGCTGTTGTGCGTGCAGAAGGCCGCCGAGCGGGAGAAGCTACGTGAAGCCGTGGCGCGGCTGGAGAGCGAGCTGACGGCGGTTCGTGGCGACGCCGGGGAGACCGGCATCGTTGGCCGCAGCGCCGCCATGACGTCCGCCATCACGCTGGCGCGCAAGGTGGCGCGGCATCCGTCCACCGTGCTGGTCACGGGCGAGAGCGGCACGGGCAAGGAGCTGTTCGCGCGCCTGCTGCACCGCGAGAGTCCGCGCGCGGCCGGAGCGTTCGTGGCCGTCAACTGTGGTGCCATTCCCGACGCCTTGCTCGAATCGGAGCTGTTCGGCCACATGCGTGGCTCCTTCACGGGGGCGCAGGCGGACAAGGCGGGGCTCTTCGAGGAGGCGAGCGGGGGCACGCTCTTCCTCGACGAGATCGGCGAGCTCCCCGCGGCGTTGCAGGTGAAGCTCCTGCGCGCGCTGCAGGAAGGCGAAGTTCGCCGCGTGGGCGCCACCACCGCCCGAACGGTCGACGTGCGGGTGGTGGCGGCCACGAACCGTGACCTTGCCGCCGATGTGGTGGCGGGACGGTTCCGCGCGGACCTCTTCTATCGCATCAACGTGGTGAGCATTCGGCTGCCCGCGCTGCGCGAGCGTGTGGAGGACGTTCCCGAGCTCGCGCTCCACTTTCTTCGCCGCCACGCCGCGCGGCTCGGACTCCCGGTGGAGCGCGTGACGCCGGACGCTATGCGCGCGCTGCAGCAGTATGCGTGGCCCGGCAACGTGCGCGAGCTGGAAAACGCCATCGAGCGGGCGCTCGTGCTCACGACAGATGCGGCGATCGGCGCCGAGCACGTTGCCGGACTCGGCGGCGCAATTGGCACGGCTGGTGGCACCGCGCCGGACGACGCAGCCGGCGGCGATCTGTCCGTGAAGCGACAGACCGAAGCGCTCGAGCGGTCGCTCATTCGCTCGGCGCTCCAGCGGACCAGCGGAAACCGCACTCGGGCCGCGCGCCTGCTCGATCTCTCGCACCGCGCGCTCCTGTACAAGATCCGCGCGTACGGCCTCGGCGAGTGACCTTGGCACGCCGCGGCTGGTCTATGCAAGGAGTAGCCGCCTCGCAACTCACTGCGAGGCACGAAACGTGGCGCCGGCGCGCCAAGTGATTGCGCCGCACGCCGATCCCGGCTGGCACGCCGCTCGCCTGTATGGCCGGTGACCCAGAGGACTTCATGCGCACACTGACACGCGGATTCTCGTTGCTCGAAGTACTGATCATCATCGTGATCGTCGGCATCCTGTCGGTGATCACGCTGCCGAGGATCACGTCGGAATCGAACGCCAATGATGTCCGGGCGGGTGCGCGCGAGCTGGCCACCAGTCTGGAGGTCGCGCGCGCGACCGCCGTCCCGAACAGCCGGCTCTCGCCGTTCCGCGTCGTCGGCGACAGCATCGCCGTCCTGCGCGTGAATGGCGACAACTCGACCACGCTGATCAGCAGCCGGAACCTGCATGCCGCACACGGCGTGTCGGTGACAATCGCCTCGGATGCCGGCGACACGCTGGTCCAGTTCGACCCCCGCGGAATGGCGCTGCCCGCCGTCTCGCGCCGCTACCTCGTGACGAAGAATGGCATGAGCGACACCGTCTGCGTCTTTGGCGCCGGCAAGACTTCCATCAACACATGCGGACTCGCACAGTGACCAGAACAGCGAAGCGCCGCCGCCCACCGCGGGCGCGGCAGGGGTTCACGATCATCGAGCTGATGATCGCCATCGTCGTCCTCTCGATCGGCGTACTCGGCCTGGCAGGCACATCCGCCATGGTGTCGAGAATGATCGGCGGCGCGGCGCAACAGACCATCGCCGCCAACGTCGCGGCCAGCCGCTTCGAGAAAATGCGCGCGCGGCAGTGCTCCGCGATCACCAGCGGCACGGCCGCGCTGCGCGGCACGACCGAAACGTGGACCGTCTCCAGCGTGGGGACGGCGCTCAAGTTCGTCGTGGACTCGGTGTCCTGGCGCGGCGCGGGCCAGTCCACGTCCAGACTCATCTTCCAGAGTTACGTCAAATGCTGATGCGTCGCAGCCCCATGACCGCACGCTTCCACGCGCGAGCCGGTCTCACACTCATCGAGTTGCTCATTGTCATCGTGCTGCTCAGCATCGTCGTGGGCGGCATCATGGGTGTGATCCTCAAGCAGCAGCAGTTCTACACCGGCGCCTCCGGCGTGCTCGACACGCGCAGTGCGGTGCGCCAGGGGATCAACGTGCTCCAGAGCGACCTGCGCGCCCTCGCGCCGAAGGACACCGACATCTACTCCATGGACAACTACTTCGTCCAGTTCCGGCAGGAAGTCGGCGCATCCACGGTGTGCACCATCAGCTCGTCGCAGACGTTCACGGTCCCGGGCACTTCGCTCGCCAACCACAATGCGCTCACGGCGTGGCTGACCACACCGCAGCTGGGTGATTCCGTGCTCATTTACGACACCAAGGGCACAACGAAGTCGGCGGATGATGCCTGGGTGGCGTACGCGCTCACCGCCAACGTGTCATCGGGAGCGAGCTGCCCGACGACATCGGGTCTCACCAGTGTGAGCGGTGAGGTGAACACCGGCTACACGTTCAATGTCAGCTCGGCGTTGTCGGGGACGATCGCCACGGGCGCCGCGATCCGGATTTTCCGGCCCGCGCGCTACGAACTCTACCAGGCCTCGGACAACAACTGGTATCTCGGCTTCAAGGATTACGTGGCGTCGCGGTCTCCGGCATGGTCGGTGCTGGCGCCGGTGAGCGGCCCGTATCGGGCCAGGGACAACTCCACCGGCGGACTGCAGCTCGCCTACTACGACTCCACCGGAGCCGCCACGACGAACACGCTGCTCGTACGCCGCATCGATGTCATGATGCGCGCGCAGAGTACCAATGCCGTCAACATGCCGGGTCTGCCCCGCGCGAAGTATTCGGATTCACTGGCCACCAGCATCGCGGTGCGCAACTAGCGCCGTGACATACAGAATTCGGGAGAACACCATGCGATTTCGCACCGCACGTCGTGAGGGCTTCGCGCTCGCCGTCGCGCTGGCCGCCATCGTGATCATCGGCAGTCTGATCGGCATCGCGTACTTCGCGTCCACGCAGCAGTATCGCATGGGCCGGAACACCGTGCTGCAGGCGCGCGCGCTCACTGCCGCCGAAAACGGACTGTACTCAACCGTCTCCACCAGTGGCTGGGATGCGGGCTGGAACACGCCTGCCGGTCCTGGCGTCCTGTCGAGTACCGTGAGTACGCTGAGCGACGGCTCGCTGGACAGCGTCATCGTGACGGCGCTTCCCAACGGCACGTATTCCATTGTGTCCATCGGCCAATCCGGCTCACACGCCGGCGCGCAGGGGCGCCGCCGGGTCGGCGCGCTCGTCTCGCTCAGCATCCCGACGATCAACATGCTGGCCGCGCTCACAACGCGCGGTGCGCTCAAGGCGGGCGGCAGCTCGCAGATCTCGGGATCGGACATTACCATTCCGCTGTGGGGCTGCCCCGCAGGCGGCGCTTCACTGCCCGGGGTCGCACTGCCCGACTCGACGCAGATTTCGTTTTCAGGGTGCAAGAACTGCATTCAGGGCAGCCCGCCGGTGCAACAGAGCGCCGCTGCGGGCGACGACAGCACCTATAACAACTTCGGCGACGCCAATTGGAGTCAGCTTGTCGCCATGGCCACGGTGTCGCTGGGTGGCGGCGGCACGTTCAACGGTATCGCGCCGCAGGACACGACCGTGGGCGGCGTGGTGCAGTGCAATAAGCACCCTGCCAGCAACTGGGGCGATCCGCTGCGCTCGCTGGCGTCCACGCCTGGGGTCTACCCGTGCGCCAACTACTTCCCGATCATCTACTCGAACGGCAACCTCAAAATCACCGGCGGCGCCGGGCAGGGCATCCTGCTCGTGAATGGTGACCTGCGCATCGACGGCGGATTTGAGTTCTATGGCCCCGTGATTATTCAGGGAAGCTTCACCACCCAGGGCACCGGTGGTCACATCAATGGCGGCGTGTTGGCGAGCAACGTGGATCTCGAGCAGAACGTTGTGCTCGGTAACGCGGTGATCAACTACTCTTCGTGCGCCATCTCGCGTGCCCTGAACGCCAGTGCCACCGCGCAGCTCGCGAAAGGACGCTCGTGGACTGAACTGTATTGAGGGTGGTTGCTGGATGCCGGCAGGCCCTAGCACGGGGGAGCGCCGCGGACCCTCGGTACTACGCGTCCGCTCTGCTCCCCCATGCCGGGGCCTCGGTGCTCGGCCCACTGTCCGCCGCGACCAGCGATGCGCGACCCGATCTGCGGTACCAGCAATCCGCGCAGCGTGCTGCACACGGCCCGGAGATCAGCCGTAGCGCTCCTTTCGCCATCGAAGCAGTACGGCGAACAACGTTCCGGATCGGGGGCTGGTAGCTCGTAGCTGGTGTCGGCTGGCTGGAGGCGGGTAGCTGGAAGAGGGGAAGTGGGACCAGCAACGAGGCCCCGGCGTGGGGAAGCAG
>JBOHTE010000406.1:0-10321 GCA_050733555.1 Gemmatimonadaceae bacterium
CCGTCGGGCCCGCCGACTCGCCCGCTGCCGCCGGCCCGCCTGCCGGGGCCGGCCCGGGTCCGCCCGCCCGATACATGGGATCGTTATACATCTTGAACTGCCGGTACACCCTGGGCACCACCCGTCCGGACGCGATGTCCGTCACGAGCGTGGTGAGCTCCTCCGCCAGATCGTCGCGCTGCTGCTCCATCACCAGTACCCGCTGCAGGCACTGCTCGCGGAACGCCGCGGCGGCATCGCCGCGCTCCGCCTGTTCGCGCATGTGGTAGATCTTGAGCTCCACGATGCTCAGCTTGTCCACGAGCGACCCGACCGTTTCAGCCATTGCCGTCGGCCTGCTGGGCGGTGCGCACGCTCTCGCGCACCGCTTCGTCGATGCGCTCGATCAGGTCATTGCGCCGTTGATTCAACTGGTCCACCTGCCGTTTGGCGGCGGCCACCTGGTGGTCGTCCGCCACCCGCGCACGATCCTCCTCGTGCCACAGCTCGATGTTGGTGGCCGCGAGCTGCGCCACCAGACTGCCAATTCCTTCATTCATGTCGCACTCCCTCGGTTCGGTGCACCGCGTGCGCGGGGTCGCACGTGAGTGGCGCGACCTGCGCGGCCGGCCGCGCGAGCAGCGCATGCAGCGCGTCGAGCACCTGCGCAACCGTTACCGCGGCCATGCATGCATTGTCGAGCGCGCAACGGTTCCGGTGACAGCACCGTTCGTCGCCCGCCCACAGCGCCATCGTATCGGCGCGACCCGGATTCCAGAGCGCGGGTGGCCGCGGACCGTAGATCGTGACCGTGGGTACGCCAAGGGCCATGGCCATGTGCGCGGGTCCCGTGTCGGCCGACAGGACGGCGCTGCACGATGCCATGAGCGCCATGCACGAACGCACCGGCCTCGCATCCGCAATGATGCCGGCCACAGTTCGCGCGCGAAAGGCAGCGACCTTTGTCTCGTCGCCCGGCGCCGGCAGCAGCACCGGCACCGTGCCCACCGCCTCGAGTGCCGCGGCGACTTCGGCGAACCGGTCCGCACTCCATTCCTTGGCGGACTCGCCGGCAGAGAGCACCATGGCGACGCGTGGCCGCTCCTCCGGCGCGCCCAGGGCGCGCAGTGCCGATTCTGCCGCCGCCCGCTCCGTGGCGCTCACGTAGAGTCGTGCGGTACGCGGCGAAACCGGAACGCCAATGAGTTCCAGCAACCGCTGGCGCTCCCGTACGACGTACTCCGGCGGACGACCGGCGCGCGCGAGGCGATGCGTATAGGCGACGCCCCACCCCGTGACGCGCCAGCCCACTCGCACCGGCGCACCGGAGAGCAGCGTGAGCAGCGCCGTGCGGGGATTCGACTGGACGTCGATGATCCAGTCGTACGCACGGGTGCGAACGAGCCGGCGCATGGCGCGGGCCTGCGCCGGGTCGTACACGATGCGCTCGTGGATGTGCGGCTGCCCGTCCAGCAGCGGCGCAGCGCTGGAGCCGACGAGAAAGTCAACCGCCGCATCCGGAAACGCCGCGTGCAGATCCTCGACGAGCGGCGTGGACAGCACCACGTCGCCCAATCGCCTGAGCTGGATGACCAGCACGCGCCGCGGTGCCGGCGCTCCTGCCTTCATGACTGATCCGGTCCCGTCCAGAGTTTCGCGTACTTCAGGAATGAGTAGAACCCCGCCATGGCTGCCCAGATGACCCCCGGGCGGCCATCCAGGATGCCCAGTTTGAAGATCAGCCGCGACCAGATCTCGAACGGAATGCGCAGCAGGTGCAGCAGCCGGAAGCGGCGCCCCTTGCCGCGCAGCCGCAGCGACGTGAGGTCGGTGTACCGGTTCAACTGCGCCACGTGCTCGGCGAGCCGCTCGTACTTGACGTGACGCAGCGTGCCCGGAAGACGCGCGACAGGGCCATCGACGAGAAGGTGTTCGTGCACCGGCAGCAGTTCGAACCGCGCGCCGGCACGCCGCGCGAGCCGCAGCACCCACTCCGATCCCATGCCACCATATCGCAGCGGACTGCCCAGATAGATCACCTCGCGCCGGACCCGATAGCCATCACACGGGGCCGCGGTCGCGACCGCGTCGCGCAGTGCGCGGGCCAGCTCGGGCGACACGCGTTCATCCGCATCGATGGAGAATACCCAGTCGCCGGTGGTGAGCTCCAGTGCGGCCTGCTTCTGATGCCCGAAGTCGTCGAAGGCGCGATGCTCGACCCTGGCACCGGCCGCGCGCGCGAGGCGCACCGTTGCATCGGTCGAGCCATCGTCGAGCACGACGATTTCATCCGCGAGCCCGGCCAGCGAGGCCAGACACTCCGGAAGATGCCGTTCTTCATCGTGCACAATCAGGAAGGCAGACAGCCGTGGTCCCAAGGCATCGCTCCACCGAGCGTGAGGGGATACGCGACCGCTCGTGCGGGCGAAGTATATCGTGGCGCCATGTCGTCCTCAATTCCACGATCATTGCACCCGGGCATACATTTCCTCCGGCACCGATCGCACGCCGCATGCGCGCCACACCCGTCCTTCCCTGAGTGACCGACACGCTCCCTGCACCCCACGCCGCGCCGGGCAACGCCGCCGCATCACGGTCGTTCTGCATCGTGATGCTGAGCGCTGCGGGGGATGCGGTGCACGTCCTGCCGGTGATCAACGCCATCAAGCGTGCCGAGCCCGCAAGCCGCATCGCCTGGGTACTGCAGCCGGGGCCTGCGTCGCTCGTGCGCGGGCATCCGCTGATTGACGAGATCATCCCGTTCGACCGCTCCCGTGGCTGGCGCGCGTTCACCGACGTGCGTCGCCGGCTGCGCGCTTGCTCATTCGACGTCACGCTCGCGCTCCAGGATTACCTGAAGGCCGGCGTCATCACGTCGTTCAGCGGCGCGCCCATCCGGCTGGGCTACAACCGCGCGCGTGCGCGCGATGCGAACTGGCTCTTCACCAACCGGCAGATTCCGCCGCACCAGCCGCAGCACATCCAGGACGAATACCTCGAATTCGTGCAGGCGCTCGGCATCGCGGGCGAACCCGTGCAGTGGGGGCTCGGCCCCTGGAACGGCGAACGTGCGTGGCAGCGCGATCTCGTGTCGCGCCTCGACCGTCCCATCGCCTCGCTCGTGATTGGCAGCAGCCGCGCCGAGAAGGACTGGGTCGCCGAACGGTGGGCCGAGGTCGCCGATGCCCTGTACGAAGGTTACGGCATGCAGCCGGTGCTCGTGGGTGGGCAATCCCCCCGCGAGACGGCCACGGCGGCAGGCATCCTCGCGCACGCCCGCCACGCCCCGGAGTCGCTGCTCGGCAGCGGCCTGCGCAAGCTCGTCAGCATTCTCGACGCGTCGGCGCTCGTCGTTTCACTCGATACCGGCCCGTTGCACGTGGCCGTGGCGCTCGACCGGCCAGTGATCAGCCTCATCGGCTACAGCAACCCGCTGCGCACCGGACCGTATCGTCGCTTCCAGGATCTCCTGGTGAATGCCTATGGCGACACGATGCGTGGCGGACAACTCGCCACCGACCGGCGCACCGGGCGCATGCGCGGCATCCGGACGCGCGATGTGCTCGACCGGGTGGCGCGCTGGGCCGAGCACTACCGGGGCGCGTAGGACACCGCCGTGCTGCTCACTCGTCCGGAAGGCCTTCGTCCAGCAGCCGGTCGAATTCGTAGCGGATCCCGACACGCGCGAGCAGGTGGACGAGCTGATTGAGCGCGAGACCCATCACCGCGAAGTAGTCGCCATCAATGCGGTCCACGATCGTGGCGCCGTAGCCCTGGATCCCATAGGCGCCAGCCTTGTCCATGGGTTCGCCCGTGGCGACGTAGGCGGTGATGTCCGCGCTGGTGAGCGCGCGGAAGGTCACCGCGACGGACGCCACGCCGGAGACCACGCGTCCGCCGTGCGACACCGCCACGCCCGTGTGCACGACGTGTGTGCGCCCGCTCAACTCGCCCAGCATGCGCTCCGCATCGGCAACGTCGCGGGGTTTGCCCAGTACGCGGGAGTCGATCACCACGATAGTATCCGCGCCAATGACCACGCTATCAGGGCAGCGGAGCGCGATGGTCCCGGCTTTCTCGCGCGCGAGGCGCTCGGCGTGCGCGGCCGGCGGTTCGCCCGTCGGATACGTTTCGTCAATGTCCGCCGGCACGACCGTGTGCTCAATGCCGATCATCGTGAGCAACTGCCGGCGACGCGGCGACTGCGAGGCGAGAATCACCCGGAGCATCAGCGCTCCAGCCAGAGTGTGACGGGTCCATCGTTGATCAGATCCACTTCCATCATCGCGCCGAACTCTCCGATCTCCACGTGAATGCCGTCGTCGCGCAGTCGCGCGACGAACTGCCGGTACAGTGCATCTGCCGCGTCCGGGGGCGCCGCGTCAATGAAGCTGGGACGGCGGCCCTTCCGCGCATCGCCGTACAGGGTGAATTGCGACACGACGAGCACCGCACCGTTCACGTCGCCGAGGGCGAGATTCATCTTTCCCTCCCCGTCTCCGAACAGCCGCAGCCCGCGCACTTTTTCCGCCATCCATGCCACCTGCTCGTCGCCATCGTCGTGCGTGAAGCCGACCAGCAGGCAGAATCCGCGTCCGATACGCCCCTTCACCATACCATCAACGCGGACTTCGGCGCGGGAGACTCGCTGGAGGAGGGTACGCATTCTGGCCGCTCGTAGCTGGTTTGGAGACGGTAGTTGGCAGGTTGTTGAACGGCGGTAGCTGGTGCCTGGTCGGGCGGCCACCCGCGTGGGGGAGCGCCGCGGACCCTCGGTACTGCGGGTCCGCTCTGCTCCCCCGCGCGGGTCGCTCAGTGTTCGGCCCACTTCCTTCCAGCTACCCACAACCAGCTACCGTCGTTACACGTGCTCCCAACCCGCACCGCCTTACGTCTGTCAGCGATGAGCCTGAAAGATACGCGGGTGCACCCGGTGAATCCTGTGCAGGGGGAAAGCAAGACGCTCGGGCCGTGTGCGCCCCGAGCGTGTGTGCTTACTCTTGCGGCTCCTTGGACGCCACTGTTGCCACCGGCTACCAACTACTCCAGCGACCAGCGACCAGCGACCGCCTTACTCCACCGTCACCGATTTGGCCAGGTTCCGCGGCTGATCCACGTTGGCGTCGCGCTTGACGGCGATGTAGTAGGCGAGCAGTTGGAGCGGCACGCAGGCGAGCACGGGCGTGAACATGTCGATCGTCTCGGGAATGCGGAACTCGTAGTCGATCTTCCCCTCGAGCGCGGGCTCCTCGCGGCTCGTGAGCGCGATCACGCAACCGCCGCGCGCCTTCACCTCCTGCACGTTCGACACGATCTTGTCGAATGCGGAATCGTGCGGGGCGACGAACACCACGGGCATGTGCTCGTCGATCAGCGCGATGGGCCCGTGCTTCATCTCCGCGGCCGGATAGCCTTCCGCGTGAATGTAGCTGATCTCCTTGAGCTTGAGCGCGCCCTCGAGCGCCGCCGGGAAGTTGGAGCCGCGTCCCAGGTACAGGAAGTTCGACACCGCCTTGAACTCCTCCGCAATCCGCTCGATCGCGCCCGCGTGATCGAGAATCTGCTGGATCTGCGCCGGCAGCGCCTGCATGGCCTGCACAATTGCGCGTCCGTCCTCCTTCGAGAGGCCGCGCAGCCGCGCCAGCCGCAGGGTGAACAGCGCCAGCGCCATGACCTGACAGGTGAACGCCTTCGTGGACGCCACACCAATCTCCGGACCGGCGTGGATGTAGACGCCCCCATCCGACTCGCGCGCGATCGTGGAGCCCACAACGTTCACGAGGCCGAGCGTCCGCGCCCCGCGGCTCTTGGCCTCGCGCATTGCGGCGAGCGTGTCCGCCGTTTCGCCGGACTGCGAGATCACGATGCACAGCGTCTTGCTCGTGATGATGGGATTCCGATAGCGGAACTCAGAGGCGTATTCCACCTCGACCGGGATCCGCGCCAGCTCCTCGAGCATGAACTCGCCAATGAGCGCCGAGTGCCAGCTCGTTCCGCACGCGGTGATCACGATGTTGTCGAATTCCAGGAGCTGTTCCGAGGTGAGATTGAGTCCGCCCAGCCGCGCGGTGCCCTCATCGGCGAGCAGCCGGCCCCGCATCGTGTTTTCGATCGTGGCCGGCTGCTCGAAAATCTCCTTCAACATGAAGTGCGCGAAGCCGCCACGCTCGATCATGTCGAGATCCCAGTCGATGCGATTCACGGCGCGGACGAGCGGCGCCGCCTGCTTGTCGATGACCTTGTACCCGTCGCGCGTGAGTACGGCCAGATCGCCATCGTCCAGATATACGACCCGGCGCGTATGCGCGAGGACGGCGGACGCGTCACTGGCAACGAAGTACTCGTCCTCGCCCAGTCCCACGAGCAGCGGACTGCCCTTGCGCGCCGCGACGATCTTGTTGCGGTCCAGCGAGGAGATCACCGCGATGCCGTACGTGCCTTCCACCTTGCGCAACGCCTCGATCACCGCCTCCTCGAGGTTGCCGTCGAAGAACTCCTCGATCAGGTGCGCCAGCACCTCCGTGTCCGTCTCCGACCGGAAGTCGTGCCCCTGATCGCGCAGCGCTTTCCGGAGCACCGTCGCGTTCTCGATGATCCCGTTGTGCACCACCGCGACCTCGCCGTCGCAGGAGATCTGCGGGTGCGCGTTGCAGAAGTTGGGTGCCCCGTGGGTCGCCCACCGCGTATGCGCAATGCCGAGCGTGCCGTGGACGGGATCAGCGAGGACGACCTCTTCGAGCTGGGAGATCTTGCCCGGTGCCTTCCGCGTCTCCACGCCCTTGCCGTTCATGATCGCCACACCGGCCGAGTCGTAGCCGCGATACTCGAGGCGCTTGAGCCCCTCCAGCAGCAGGGGCGAGGCAACGCGTGGTCCGATGTATCCGACAATTCCGCACATGGCAATCTCGAGTCAGAGTTTCCTCAGCGCAGCGCATCCAGTGGAACGCGCGAGCGCACAATCAGGTCACGTGCGGCGGCCTCGGTTGGCGCCTCCGCAATCACACGGACAATTGGTTCTGTTCCAGAAGGGCGAACGTGCACCCAGCGATCCGTCCACGACAGGCGTAGCCCATCCTGCGTATCCGCCTCCGCCTCCGGAAAGCCGGCCCGGAGGGATTGGTACACGCTTTCCAGTGATGCGTTCGGGCGGTCGAGCTTGTCCTTGACGATCGCGTACCGGGGATAGCCCGCAATTGTGGCAGACAACGGCCGTCCGTCTTCTCGCAACATCTGCAATAGCAGGGCCACACCGACAGGCGCGTCGCGGCCCAGGTGTACCTCAGACAGGATCACGCCGCCGTTGCCCTCGCCGCCAATTGCCGCGCCTTCCTGCCGCATGCGAACTGCCACATTGACCTCGCCAACCGGCGCCCGCAACAACTTGGTCCCGGCCTGTGCGGCAATGTCATCAACGATCCGGCTGGTCGACAGATTCGCCACGACCGGGCCCGGCCGATAGCGTAGCGCGAGCCGAGCCGCCAGCGCCAGCGTCCAATCCTCCCCGATCGCAACACCCGCATCCGACACGATCGCCAAGCGGTCCACATCCGGATCGGTGGCGAAACCGATGTCGGCGCCGGCAGTCTGCACGAGTCGCTCCAGCTCGCCCAGTTGTGCGGCGACCGGCTCGGGCGGGCGCGGGAAACGACCGTCCGTCTCCAGATTGATCGCGCTCACCTCGCAACCAAAGCGCTCGAGCAGCGCCGGCATGATCGCCCCGCCCGCGCCGCGCACACAGTCCAGCGCAACCGTGAAGCGGCGAGCCCGAATGCCGGCGACATCGATGAACGGCAGCGCGAGCACGCGCTCGATGTGCCGGTCAATCGCGCGCGCATCCTTCTGCACGACGCCCAGGGAATCCCACCCAGCCCGCGGGATGGTTCCCTCCACCATACGTCGCATCGCCGCCGCTTCCGCCCCGTCCAGAAAAAGTCCGCTCGGCCCGATGAACTTGAGCGCGTTCCATTCGATGGGATTGTGACTTGCCGTGATCGCGAGCCCGCCGGCCGCATGGTGATGCTCCACCGCAAGCTGAATGGTCGGGGTTGGCGCGAGACCGACATCAACGACATCGCACCCCACCGACTGGAGCGCCGCGACTGTCGCACGATGAAACATCGGACCTGACACACGCGAGTCGCGCCCCAGCACGATGGCACGCGAGCCGCTGGCGGCACGTGCCCAGGCACCAAATCCGGCGGCGAATCGCGTCACGACCTCGGGGGTCAACGCTTCGCCCACCCTGCCACGGACCCCGGATACGCTGACCATCAGCCCGTCGAACACACCATCTCCTCCGTCACGATTCGCCAAACCTAGTGCTCCTCAAGAGACTCGCCAATGGCCCAAGCGTTACCATCGGGCCCGCTCGCGCGTTAGGTGATCAGTGCGCGACCGTGCGCGTGACGCGTGTCACAATCGGTCGTTCCTCTCCCCTCAGGCATGCCCATCTCGCACGTTCCGAACTGGATTTCACGGCTTCCGTTCCGCTCCAAGATGTCATTCATCAGCTCTGGCGCCGTACTGGCCACGCTGATTCTCGTGCTGGTGCCCGGCTACTTCGTGAGCCGCGCCCGCTACACCGAGCTCAATGGACAGCGACTGGCGGCGATCGCGGCCAGCGCGAGTGTGGCGATCCGCGGCGATGCGCTGGATTCCATCGCGGCGCCGACAGGACAGAACACCGCTGCCTTCGTGGCGGCGCGCGACGCCCTCAAGCGGCTCTGGGAGGCGAATGGCGGCGACTCGCACGAATTGAGCAGCGGCCTGGCCATCGTGCGCCGGCGCGGGACGTCGTTCGGCTATCTGGTGCACTCGTCCTGGGCCGCGGGACAACCGCAGTACAGCCGGGAATGGTCGCCGCCACCCGGCCTCGCGAGCGGGCTCACGAGCGGATCGGGCGGCGTATCCGATCTGTATGCCATGCCGCAGGGGCGGCAGCTCGCCGCGGCCGCTCCGGTGCGACGCGCGGACGGCTCGGTGGCGGGATTCGTCGTGGCCACGCTGGATGCCGAGTCGTTCCTGCGGGATCTCTCGAGCGAGATGGCGCGCCTCGCGTGGCTGCCTATCGTGGTGCTGCTGGCGACCTATGTGATCTCCTCCGCGCTGGCGCGCCGGCTCACCACGGGCATCGAGAGCGTGGCGGGCCATGCGGAGGCCGTCGCGCGCGGCAGCCTGCGTACGAATCTCACCTATGCATCGGGCGACGAAGTCGGCGCGCTCGCCGAGTCCTTCCGCACCATGACCGCGGGGCTGCGCGACCTGCTGCGCGACGTGGAGACGGGCGCCAACGACGTCGCGTCCACCGCGCACCAGCTGGCCGCCGGCGCGCAGCAGATGAGCGCCTCCACCGAGCAGGTGGCGGGCGCCGCGCAGTCCATCGCGACGGCGGCCGTGCAGCAGACGCAGGGGATCACCGCGATCGCCGGCATCTCGTCGCGCGTGGCGACGCGCGCGCAGGAAGTGAGCGCGCACGCCCAGCGCGCGAGCATGGCGGCGGACGCCGTGTCGATATCCGCGCGGCGCGCGACCGAGGCCGCGGAGGCGGCGCTCTCCAGCATGCGCACCATCTCCACCGTCACCGGGGAGGCGGTGCCCGCCGTGGCCGAACTGGGTGACAAGTCGCAGCGCATCGGCCAGATCACCGACGCCATTGCCAGCATCGCGCGGCAGACCAATCTGCTCGCGCTCAATGCGGCGATCGAGGCCGCGCGCGCCGGCGAACACGGGCGCGGCTTCGCCGTCGTGGCGGAGGAAGTGCGCAAGCTCGCCCATCGGACGGGCGGTGCGCTGGAGAACATTCGCACGCTGGCGAGCGAGATCCAGCAGGTCTCCGAACGCACAGCGCGTCACATCCACGACGTGCGCGACCGCGTGGGCGCCGGCGAGAGTGTGATCCGTTCCTCGACCGGTGCACTCTCCCAGATCGCGAACGAGATCGAGGGGAGCCGCGATGCGGTGGCGCTCATCGTGGAGTCGTCCGTCGCGCAGCGCGAGGAGGCGGAATCGCTCGCCCGGGAAATCGAATCGGTGGCCGTCGTCGCCGAGCAGAACGCGAGCACATCGCAGGAAGTGAGCGCCGTGGTTCAGGAGCAGACCGCGTCCATGTTGCACGTAAGCGAGAGCAGCCAGCACCTCGCGGATATTGCCAGCCGGTTGAAGGGGGCGATGACGCGGTTTGAGCTGTAAGGGCGGGCGGCGGCCGGCGGCTGCGCCCGCGGCCTACTCCCGGCCTATCGATTCCCCATTCCCACGATTCCCCATTGCCGATTCCCGATTCCCAAGGGGCGGGTTGTGGGGAGAGGCCAATTCCCAGGGGACGGGCGGTGGCGGGGAAGAGCTC
>JBOHTE010000407.1:0-1695 GCA_050733555.1 Gemmatimonadaceae bacterium
ACGTGGCACCAGTGGCAGGCGGCGTAACCGATGCTGAGCAGAATCGGCCGGTCCTCGGCCTTCGCGCGCGCCAGCGCTTCCGGCCCCCACGGATACCACTCCACGGGATTGGCGGCGTGCTGGAGGAGGTAGGGGGAGGTTTCGCTGGCGAGATGGTTCATGGTGAATGGTAGTTGGTCGCTGGTCGCTGGTCGGTGGTCGGTGGTCGGTGGAGATCGGCTGGGGTGAGACGAAATCGAACGTGTGCCCATTTGCATTTTTCCAGTCTGACCCCAATTTCTGCTGTATTCGAGTCTGACCCTGATTTCTGCTGGTCACGGTCGCGAGGCGTGGTGTTCGATTCGTGTGCTGCAGTGCAGACGAGACGCCGGTGCTCCGCCTGGAGCGCGCTCTCCGCGCTCGCGGGTGTGGTGCTCCTGGCACGCGGTGCGTCCGCGCAGCAATCACAACGCACCTGGCTGCCGGGTTCGTGGTCCGTCGTCACCAGCCTGCCAGGCAACCCCAATCTGCTCAACAGACCCGGCAATATTGCCTGCACCAATCAGGCGATCTACGCCTACGACTTTGGCGATCGTTCCCTGAAGGCGCTCTCCCTCGCGGGGGCTCCGCTCTGGCGAACCGCCGATGCGCCGGGGGTCACCCTGGATTCGACGGGCGGCACTCGGGTGCAGGTAGCGCCCGACGGCCACGTCTGGATGACGCATTCCAACATGGGACTCATTTCCGTGTTCAGCCCCGGCGGTGCGCCGCTCCGGACCTATCGCGTGGCCCACGGCGTGTCGGATGCGCGGCCGAATCGCGACGGCTCGTTCTGGACCTGGAACATGCAGGAGACCGTTCCGACATTATACGACTCGAGCGGCAAGCCGCCGCATCAGCCGCCGCATCAGCCGCTGGCGAAGATGGTGGATAACGGCGCGCGGATGGCGTTGCTGGCGTCCGCAGATGATGGGACGCTCGCCGTCGTGTTCGTGCTCGCGAATCGCCTCATGCTCATGAATCGGCACGGGAAGACAATTCGTTCGGAGCGCGGCGTTGGCACACCACGTGCCTTCCCCACGATGGTAGCGCAAAGTATGCAGGTAGCGGGGCGCACGCTCCAGGTGTGGCGCCTGGGTTCCGGCGCCCGAGTCGTCGCATCCGCCGCGTCCGCTGACGGTGGCAGCCTCTTCATTCTCCACGGCAACGATTCCACCGGTGCGACGCCCGCAAATCAGACCGTCGACTCCTACAGCATGACCGACGGGCGTTACCTGGGGTCGTATCGTCTGCCCGAAGGACTGTCTGCATTGTGCGTGCGCGGTGGCAGCTTCATCGGACTCACCGACACATCGCCGCCGGCGCTCCGCGTGTGGAAGTTCGTGCCACGCAACTGACGCTCCGCCGCGGACTGATCGGCATAACGGTACGCCGATCCCCTGAGCGGCACTCGAATTCCCTGACAGGACGTCAGCCATGTCGACACGCGACATTCGGTACGCAGCGAGAAGCATTCGCGGCCATCCTGGATTCGCCGCGACGGTGATCGTCACGCTCGCGCTCGGACTCGCCGCGGCCATCGCCGCGTTCAGTGTGATGGACTCGGTGCTCTTTCGCCAGCTCCCGTTTCCGGCGGCGAAGCAGTTGCTCTGGGTCGGCGAGGACGACGCACGCTGGGCCGAGCCGAATGGGCCGTCCATGCCCGTGTTCCGGGTG
>JBOHTE010000408.1:0-1672 GCA_050733555.1 Gemmatimonadaceae bacterium
TCATTGGACTCACCACTCACGACCAATGACCATCGACCAGCGACCAATGACCGCTCTAATGCCCCCCCTGCCTGATCAATCCGATGAATACACAGCTCAAAATCGTGAAGATGTAGGCCTGCAGGAACGACACGAAAATCTCGAGCAGGCTCGTGCCGACGCCCATGGCGACGGGAGCGAGCGCGATGTAGTAGCTGCCGAAGGTGAAGATGAGGCTGATGAGCGCGAGCAGCACCACGTGTCCGGCCGTCATGTTCGCGAACAGCCGGATCGCCAGCGCGAACGGCTTCGTGAACTTGCCGATGATCTCCACGATGGTCATGATCGGAACCATCACCGGCCAGAGCCACCACGGCACTTCCCTGGGCGGGACGTAGAAGATCGTCTTCAGGTAGCCCCACCCCTGCTTCCGGATGCCTGAGATCTCCACCACGACGAAGGTGACGATGGCGAGCATGGCCGTCACCGAGATGTTGCCGGTGGCTGTGGATCCGTACGGGACGAGACCCAGAAGATTCGCGAAGAGAATAAAGAAGAAGAGCGTGAGGCCGAAGGGGACGTACGCGTTGCCATGCGGGCCGACGTTCGGAATGATGACTTCGTTCCGCATGTAGAGCACGACCGCCTCGATGCCGGCGGCGAACCCCTTCGGGGAGCCGGTCTGGCTCGTGTGGCGCTCGTGCGCGACCGCCGTGGGAATTAGTACCACCATGCACAGAAATGCCGCGAAGAGCAGCATCATCACGTGCTTGGTGGGCGAGAGGTCCAGCTCCAGGCTGCCAAAATGAAGGGGCGCCCAGCGCGGCAGCTCCACTTCCTTCACGTAGGGACTATGCCAGGTGGGCACATCCAGGTGATGGGAGTCGGTGATGTGGGGCGAGATGATGTCCACCGGCGCGGCCCTCTTGCCGGTGAGCCGGTCGCCGCGCTGGCCGACATTCACCTGCGGGACAGCGACAGCCCCGGCTGCGGCGGCCGGCCTGCCGTGTTCCGGGGCCTGCGCGTACGCGGGACCGGCGAGCACGGAAGCGGCGAGCGAGAGCGAAAGAACAACGGTGCCGAGCGTCATGACTTGAGCAGCATGGGTTCGACGAGCGTGGTCAGAAAGAAGAACGCCACGAGACTGAGCAGCGCCGCCTCGGGCGGCAGGGCCAACGCCTTCACGACAAGAAACGCATAGAGCGCGAGCACCACGAAGCGAAGCAGCATGCCCAGCCCCCACGCAGCCATGATCGTCGCGCCACCGCGAACTACCTTCACGATCAGAAAACCGAATAGCTGCACGCCCCAGGCAACCAGCGCGCTCACGCGAATGGCGCGGTGCTCCGCGGCTTGCGGAAAGAACAGTCCCATGACGAAAGCGATCGCGAGAATGATCGCCGCGGACGCGAGCGCGAAGATGAGCGTGCGCTTCATCGTGAGTCCTTACGCCCCGGCGGCTCCTTCACGGCCGCCATGAGCGCGCGATACATGCCGTAGAATCCCGCCCCCGCGCCCACGAACACGCCAATGATGAGGAGCAGCGGCGAAGTGCCGAACTTCTGGTCGAGCCATTTCCCGATGTAGAGGAACACGACGATCAGAACCGCGAACTGAATGCCCAGTCCGGCAAACTTCACGGCTGGATTGGCGCTGTCCGCGCCGGCTGAGCCGGGCGCGCTGCCGGGGTGAA
>JBOHTE010000409.1:0-1078 GCA_050733555.1 Gemmatimonadaceae bacterium
GGCGAGAGCCAGGCGTCGCGCAGAATTTTTATCGCGGCCTCGCTGCCGAGATCGTCCCGCGTGGCAAGATAGACGACGCCCATGCCGCCCTCGCCCAGCATGCGCGTGATGCGATAGGGACCGAAGCTCGCGGTGGGGAGCGTGTGGCTGTCGTCACTCAGGAGCGACCGCGCCGCCACCGCCACGCCGCGATCGAGCAGGGACGAGCCGCGCGCATCTTCCTCGAGCATGGCCAGCACATCGTGCATCAGGGCCTCATCGCCGGTGCAGGCGCCGCGCAGGAACGGCGGCCGCTCGCTCTCCGGCATCTCCACAGCGGCGTGAAACAACGCCTGCGCGCGCTCCCACTGCGTGGCGTCCATCGTCAGGGCGCGCGGCTGGTGGGAGGGAACCGGTACACGCGCGACGCTCAGCGCTGCTGGTGGAGTTCATGCGCGAGCCAGGCTCGCGCGGCGCGCCAGTCGCGCAGGATGGTCGCCTCGGACACGCCGAGCAGCTCCGCGGTCTCCGCCACGTCGAGCCCACCGAAAAAGCGGCTCTCCACCATGGTGGCCTGCCGCGGATGCAGCGCCGCGAGGCGCTCGAGCGCAGCGTCGAGCGCGAGCAGCTCCTCATCGTCACGCACGGCGACGCCGCTGGCGTCGTCCAGGGTAATGACCACGACGTTGCCACCGCGCTTGGCGGCACCGCGCCGTCGCGCCGCCTCGATGAGCACCTCCCGCATGGCGCGTGCGGCGATGCGCTTGAAGTGCAGGCGCGACGTGGCGGCGACGCGCGGCGAGCTGGCGAGCTTGAGCCAGGCCTCGTTCACGAGCGTCGTGGGGCTGAGCGTGCTGTTGGGATGATCGCGCCGGACGCTCGTGGCGAGCCGGCGCAGCTCCTCGTAGGTCACGCTGAACAGGTAGTCCAGCGTACCCCGATCTGCCGTGAGTGTACCGAGGTTCATCCCATCCAGGCCGTATGTCATGCGCGTGACGAGGAAATGGATGACGGAGAAAGTGCAGGCGGGACGGCCCTCCCCGCCACCCCGCTACCCCCGCCCGGGGAATCCTCCACACCCCACCGCCCTTCCCCGGGC
>JBOHTE010000410.1:0-1017 GCA_050733555.1 Gemmatimonadaceae bacterium
GCGTTATGCCGGGCCCTGCACGCGGCGGTTCGCGCCCAGAATCTGAAGGCATATGAAGCAGGCATGGATGATCTGCTGCGGCTCGTGGGGTTGAATGAGGTGTTGGAGACACGGCGGGCATTGCTCAACACGTTAAAGGCGGCCGCGCCGGAGTGGTCCCGAGCGATCAGCACTCGAACTGGTGTGCACGGTACACCCACTATCCCTGGTGACGACGTAACCGCCTGGCGCTGGCGACAACTCCAGCAGGAGCTCGCATGGCGTGAGGCGCTCGATGAAGTGGAGCTCACGCGCACATTGGAGCGGCGGCGCGAAGAGCTTCGCGATACGACCGCGCAACTCGTTGATCGGCGTGCCTGGCTCTCCCAGGTGAGACGCACTGGTCTGGAGGCCAGGCAGGCCCTGCAGGGATGGGCCGATACAGTGCGCAAGATCGGTAAGGGCACGGGCAAGCGCGCACCTGCTCTGCAGGCGCAGGCGCGAAGGCTCCTGTCACAAGCACGCGACGCCGTTCCTGTCTGGATCATGCCGCTCGCGCGCGTGGCGGAGAGCTTCGATCCGGCGAGCAACCGATTCGACGTGGTGATTGTGGATGAAGCCAGTCAATCCGATGTGACAGGACTGCTCGCCTGGTATCTCGCCGATCGTGTGGTCATCGTCGGCGATCATGAGCAGGTGAGTCCCTCGGCCATTGGGGACAAAGTTGAGGACGACACCGCGCTCATTGCGGAGCATCTGCAGGGCGTGCCCAACAGCCATTTGTATGACGGGAAGACATCCATTTACGATCTGGCGCGCCAGTGCTTTGGCGGCACCATCGCGCTGCGCGAACACTTCCGCTGTGTGCCAGCCATCATCGAATTCTCGAACGGACTGTCGTACCAGGGCAGCATACTTCCGCTTCGCGATCCCGGATCCGTTGCACGGCCGCATGTGGTGGAATTCACCCTGACGCGTGGCATGGGATCAAAGCGCGAGGGGAAGGCAAACGAGGGCGAAGCACGCGCGGTCGTGGCG
>JBOHTE010000411.1:0-1282 GCA_050733555.1 Gemmatimonadaceae bacterium
ATTGAAGCATCGAGGCGCTCGAGTCCGGCGGATGTGAACATATAGAAATAGGCGTACATGGTGTACGCATGAACGACCAGAATGCCCGACATGCCGCGGAGCTGGGGCCATGATTCCTGAAGATGAAAGACCACCTGGATCGTGCGGCTGACGACGCCGCTCTCGCCATAGAGAAACAGAAACGCGATGACGCCGACGAGCGGCGGCAGCGCGGCGGGCAGCGTGGCGATCGCGCCGAGCAGCCGCCGTCCGCGGAATTCGTAGCGCGTGAGCAGGAACGCCAGCGGGATGCCCACGATCGCCGAGGCGATGACCGATCCGACGGCAATGATGATGGTGGTACGCAGCGCCTCCACGTCCGCGGGACTCGCGACAAAGTCGCGCCAGTACTGCAGTCCGTGCTCGAAGCTGCCCGCAATGACGGCGATGTTGGGGAAGACGACGGTCCAGAGGAGAAGGGCGACGAGCAGGTAGGGAAGCGGCGCGCGGAGCGCGCCTGCGGGAAGCGCTCGCCTGCGGCTCGCTGCGGGAAGCGGCGGCTGCGCCAAAGGCGCAGCGCCTGCGGGAAGCGCGCTGCGCGCTGCGGGGGAAGGAGGAGACGTCATACGACGGCGACGGGTTCGCGGACGATGGCGACGGCGACGTGATCGCCTACCTTCACACCCCGCTCCGGGGTGTGGAGCTCGACATCCAGATTCGGCGCGAGGCGAGTGCGATAGGCGAGGAGAGAGCCGGCGAAGCGGCGCTCCATGACGACGCCGGGCCATGAGCCCGGGGTGTCGGCGTTCACGAAGTCGATGGCATCCGGGCGCAGCACGGCGAGCACATCGCGGCGGCCGTCGAAGCCGGGGGGCGGACAGGCGCGCGCGCGACGCGCGACGCCCTGCACGGTGATCGTCACGGTGTCGCCATCCATGGTGCCCGGGATGAGCGCCGCGCGTCCGATGAACTCGGCCACGGCGCGCGACGCGGGTCGGTCGTACAGTTCATCGGGCGTGCCCACCTGCAGGAGCCGGCCCTGCCGGATGAGCGCCACGCGATCCGCCACCGCGAACGCATCCTCCTGGTCGTGCGTCACGAAGAGCGCCGTCACACCAAGCCGGTGCAGCGTGGCGCGCAGTTCCTCGCGCGTGGAGCGGCGCAGCGTGGGGTCGAGATTCGACAGCGGCTCGTCGAGCAGCAGCACGCGCGGCTCGATGATGAGCGCCCGCGCCAGCGCCACGCGCTGCTGCTCGCCGCCGGAGAGCGCCTGCACGGCGCGCCCCGCCGCGCCCTCCAGCCC
>JBOHTE010000412.1:0-3090 GCA_050733555.1 Gemmatimonadaceae bacterium
ATTCGAGTCTGACCCCATTTCCTCCATTTCCTTGTCTCCGGTGAACAGTGCGAGGTGCACGGGTAGCGGTGCGGTCACGGCGTCATCGATCGAGAGGCGGACGCGCCGCACTCGCGCGGGGGCGAACCGGTCCAGCTTGCGATAACCGATGGTCGTTCCGCGCGCGAGCACCTGCCAGGCACCGCCGTCCGCACCGGCGAGCGTGTATCGCGCGACCGCCTGGCCATGCGTGATGTCTTCGCGCAGATCCGCAAGGGACACGCTCATCGCGCGAGCGAGATCGATGTCGAGCACCGCGCTCCGGGTTCCGGTCGGGCGCCACACAGCCTTGTGATGGGCCGCGAGGTCCGTGGCGAAGAGGGTGCGCACGCGCCGGTGCATCTCCATCAGATTGGCCACGTCGCCGTCATGCAACAGCCCCGCGCGCGTTGGTGGCACGTTGAGCAAGAGCTTCGAGTTCCGGCCGACCGACGTGAAGTACAGCTCCACCAGCTCGGCGGGACTCTTCACGCGCGCGTCCTCCTCCGCGTGATTGAACCAGCCGGGACGGATAGAGACATCCGTCTCTCCGGGCCGCCAGACGCTGCCCTGCGGATCGCCGTGCTGCAGCATCTGCGTCACCGCGTCGCCGCTCGCGCCAGGGTACGGCACCGTGGCCGGATCCACGGTGGACCAGTCCGGATCGCCCGCGACGCCGCGCTCGTTCCCGATCCATCTGAGGTCCGGCCCCGCGTCGGAGAACATGACGGCCTCCGGCTGCCGCCGCCGCACCAGTGCCCACGTGCGCGGCCAGTCGTATACCTGCTTGCGTCCGTTGGGCCCCTCTCCGTTCGCGCCGTCGAACCACACCTCATGAATGCGCCCGTACTGCGTGAGCAGCTCGGTGAGCTGCGCGCAGTACAGATCGTTGTAGCGCGCCGAGTCGCCGTACGACGGCTCGTGCCGGTCCCAGGGCGAGAGATAGAGTCCCGCCCTCAGCCCCTCCGCGGCACACGCGTTCACGAACTCGCGCACCACGTCGCCCGCACCGCCGCGCCAGTGGCTCCGCGCGACGCTGTGGTCCGTCGTCTTCGTGGGCCAGAGGCAGAACCCGTCATGATGCTTCGCCGTGAGAATCATGGCGCGGAAACCCGCGCTGCGCGCGCTCCGTGCCCACTGCCGCGCATCGAGATTCGACGGCGCGAACAGCGCGGGATCCTCCCGTCCGTCGCCCCATTCGCGATCGGTGAAGGTGTTCATGCCAAAGTGCACGAACATCGCCAGCTCATCACGCTGCCACTGGAGCTGTGCGGAGGTTGGTCGCGGTCGCATGCTGAAGCCGAACCGCGGCGCGACCAGTGCACCGGCAACGACGGCGAGGAACTCTCTGCGGGTAGTGGGGATGGGGAATGGGGAATCGGGAATAGGAAATGGGGATTGGGGAATGGGCAAACGGGAATGGGGAATCGTGGGAATGGGGAATGGGGAGGCCGATTCCCCATTCCCCATGAAATCGGGGTGGGGTGGAAGGGGGCGGATTGCCTCCCCTATTCCCCATTCCCGATTGCCGATTCCCACGGGAAGGGCGGTGCGGCGGGGAAACTACCGGCCGCTGCTTGATCCTGACGCACCAGCCAGATCCCTCACCGCCCCCGCCAGCATCTTCACCTTCGCGGCATCCTTCGCACCCGCGGCATCACTCTCGAGCTGCGTCGCGAGCTGTGTCAGCGCCTGCTGCTGCGCCGCACCCGATGCCTGCTGTGCGCCAGCCAGTCCCGTGCGCGCCGCCGCAATGCGGTCGGCCGCGAGGCCGTTGGAGCGCTGGAGCTGATCCAGATACGCGCCCGCCAGGGAGAAGCTCGCGGGCCACTCGAATTTCGGCTGTCCCTGCGTGTTCAGATAGTCGAGGTGGACCGTCTTCGCCGCGTCGATCTCGTTCTGCGACAGGTACGCACTCGGCTGGAGCGCGAAGATGTCCAGGCCGCGCGCGATCTCCGAGCTCACGATCACGCCGTTGTACCAGTAGGCCGACCAGGAGCCGCCGCCCACCATGCGCGTCGAGTCGATCGGACCACGATCGAAATACGCGATCTCATGCGGGTGCGCGGGGTCGGTCCAGTCGAATACCGAGATGCCACCCTGATACCACGCCTGCACCATCACGTCGCGCCCCGGAATGGGAATGAGCGAGCCGTTGTGTGCAACGCAGTTCTCCTTGTCCGTCTGCGGAGCGGGGAGCTTGTAGTAGCCCTGGAAGTGCATCTTGTCGTTCGCGACGGTGAAGATCGCGTCCGCGCCCCACTCGCGCCGGTCGGTCGCACGACACTTCGGCTGACCGCCACCGCCCCACTCGTCGGAGAAGAGCACCTTGCTGCCATCGTTGCTGAACGTCGCCGAGTGCCAGTAGGAGAAGTTCGAGTCGGAGGCCGCATCGAGCCGCACCGGGTGCGCCGGATCGCGAATGTCGAGCAGCATGCCGTAGCCCTCGCACGCGCCGCCCGCGAGTCCGATTCCCGGATAGACCGTGATGTCGTGACACTGCGTTGGCCCGGGGCGCGGCCCGTTCCCGGCGTCCTGCTGGCCGCCGAACATCTTCGCGACGATACCGGGAAGCGCCTCTCGCAGTGTGGCGCTGTCGGCCGCCGTGGCGGGGCCCGTGCCACCGCGCGCCTTCACGATGCTGTCCAGCATGGGCTGCGTGAAGCGCGGCGGCAGCACCCGCTCCTGACCCATGATGTCGGCGGTGTATCCGCCCTTCGCCTTCGCTTCCGCGACCGCCTTCTTCGCGGCGGCAATGTCCTCCGGCGCTTCGCCGTGGCGCGGCGGTGCGACGAGGTTGTTGAAGATGCGCGGCGAGCTCACGATCGCGGCCTGCTCCGGGTGCGCCAGCGGCACCTTGATGACCTCGATGCGGAAGAGCGCGCTGTTGGGATCCTTGTCCGGCGTGGCGCTCACGCACCCCGCGAGCTCGTTCGGCGAGCGCACGCGCGCCGATCCCGAGATGTACACGTACACGTTCTCGCTGTCCTTCGGATCCACGAGCAGCGTGTGCGTGTGCGAGCCACGACAGGTCTGAACGTTGCCAACGTTCTTCGGGTGCGCGATGTCGCT
>JBOHTE010000413.1:0-1029 GCA_050733555.1 Gemmatimonadaceae bacterium
AGCCCCTCCCGCGCCTCGCCGGTGGAGTCCGCCGTTTCGCCGCGAGTGCCCGAGCCCACCCTGAGCACTTCGGCAGCCGCCACGCCCTCGGGGTAGGGCAGATCGGACGTGGTGACGAGCGCGCGACGCAGCGGAATCGTGAACAGGACGCCCAGCACCCCGCCGCTCAGGCAGATGAGAAACGATTCCCAGAATGGAAAGCCGGTCCACCAGCCGACGATCACCAGCCCCGGCAGCACGAAGATGATCGCCGAGAGCGTGCCGGCCGCGGACGCTACGGTCTGCACGATGTTGTTCTCGAGAATCGACGAATCCTTCACGGCGCTCAGCACCGCCATGGATATCACCGCGGCGGGAATGGACGACGCGAACGTGAGCCCGACCTTGAGACCGAGATACACGTTGGCCGCGGTGAACAGCGTGGTGATGAGCGCGCCGAGGAGCAGCCCGCGCAGCGTGAGTTCCCTGGGTTTCACGGGGTGGGATCCTATGGGAAAGAAGTGGGCCAAGATGCGCCGCCCGACGCGGGGCGGTCAAGCGATTGCGTACGTACTGGAAGTGACGACCGCCTCGGATTGGAGTTCGCTGTCGGGATGCTCGTCTTGCCTTGCGACGCTTCCGGCCATACTGTTGTGCCGCCTCACACGAGTCGAGAACGCCTCGGCGGGCACACCATCCTTTACTCCCCCATGTCAAAATTGAATGCGCTGGTCCTCCCGCTCGGGCTTGCCTTTGCGTTGGCTGCCGGGCGACACATCGCGCCGCGGCTGACGGCGCCGCGCGCCTCTACGGCCGTGGTCGCGAACGAGAATCGCACTGCTGCCGGCGTGCTGAAGAATGGAACGCTCGACGTGAGCCTCGAAGCCCGTGAGGGCGACTGGCATCCGTACGGTCCAACGGGACCCGTCATTCCGATTCTCGCGTTTGGCGAGACGGGCAAGTCGCTCCAGACTCCGGGGCCGATGATTCGCGTGCGCGAAGGCATGCGCGTGCACGTGCGCGTGCACAACGCCGTCACCGGAACTCTCA
>JBOHTE010000414.1:0-1045 GCA_050733555.1 Gemmatimonadaceae bacterium
CGACGACACCGCGGACAAGGTCAAGCACATGCTCATGCCGCATGCGGAAATTCATGTGGCGAGACGTGAGGCGGGATGTGTGGATCTCATACGAAAGCATGATGCCCCGCTCGTGATGCTCGAGCTCTCCTCGCGCACCGTCGCCGAAGGAGTTCGCATTACTCGGAGCATCAAGTCTGCGCTGCCGCTGCTGCCCGTCGTGGGATTCGCGACATGGAATCAGGACTCGGCGGTAGCGTTCATGCCGCTTGCGAGGGCGGGGATTTCTGATGTTGTGCTCGACGCTCCCGGTGCCAAAGGAAGGCTGCTGGAGTTGATGGACGGGGCAGGAATGGGCAAGCTCAGGCAGGCAGACATGATGTACGTCACGATTGCGCCGCACATACCCGCAACGCTTGCGGGGTTCGTGCGAGTTGGACTTCAAGTCGTACCAGGGACTCAGTCTGTCGAAGAGATGGCCACGCGCATGGGGACATATCGGCAGAAGCTCGACGCGATGCTGCGAGATGCCGGAGGGCCGTCACTCGGGGAATTTCGCCAATGGTGCCTGTTGTTCTGGATTGGCTACTACTTCGACAACAGTGCGCTCTCCATCGAGCACATTGCGCTGGAGCTCGGCATCGGATCAGGTTCGACGATCAGCCACAAGGTGAAGGAGTACACCCTGCTGAAAGCCGGCGACGTCCGGAAACGCGGTGCACTCGGTTTTCTGGCGGCCCTGTTCGCCCGTGAATGCGAAAAGCAGCGCCCTGCCCCGAATTGCGCAAAAAATCCGGGCAAGCCGCCGCATCAGGCAGCCGGAGCAAAATGACAGGGGCTCAGGGTTGTGACAGGGGCTCATCGCGCGGCGCGCACCGTGGGCATATACGTCTGACGTTCAACGCAAGCTCGCGATCGATGACTTGCGCCGCCGTGGGGCCCTCGAATCCCCGTTCGTCCCCCGGCGCATTCCGTCGCCTCGACGTCCGCTAATCCGCGCGATCCGCCCGTGTCACCTGCTCCGCTTGCCGCCAGTGTTTCAATCGACTACCTCGCGCATCACGGC
>JBOHTE010000415.1:0-4194 GCA_050733555.1 Gemmatimonadaceae bacterium
ATCGTTGACGCACCGCACGGGACGCCCGACACGCCTGGCGAGCAGCGCGGCGATGAGCGCGTTGGCGCTCGCGCCGTTCTTGGCGCCAAAGCCGCCGCCCATGTAATCCTGTACCACGCGTACTCTCGTGAGCGGAAGCTCGAGCGCCGCCGCGAGGTCGCTCCGCGTGTTGAAGATTCCCTGAGTGGATTCCCACACCGTGAGACGGTCGCCTTCCCACTCTGCCACCGCGCCGTGTGGTTCGAGCGCCGTGTGCAGCGCGACGGGTGTGCGATACTCGCGGCGAATGACCATATCGGCCGTCGCCAGGCCGCGCTCAGCGTCGCCGCGTGACAGGATCTGCGGGCCGCCCTCAGCGAGATTGCCATCGGGCATCACGCGCGGCGCGCCGGGTGCGAGCGCTGCCTCGGTGGTCACGGCGTGCGGCTGCGCTTCATATCGCACACGAATCGCCCGGACCGCGCGCTCTGCCGCTTCTGCGGTCTGCGCGCAGGCCGCGGCAAGGGGCTGCCCCGCGTAGCGCACCGTGCTCTCGAAGAGCGGCCGTTCCTGCACGAGCACACGAGGGATGTCGTCGCCTGTCACGACGTCCCGCACGCCGGGGACCGTCCGTGCGGCATCCACATCGAGCAGCGCGCAGCCACGCGGGATCGTGGCGCGAAGAATCGCCGCGTACAGCATTCCCGGGCGCTGCACATCGGCGGTGTAGCGCGCAGCGCCGGTCACCTTCTCGAGCGCGTCCGCCCGCGGTGCGCGCTGTCCGACGATCGTCAGCCGCGCGTCCTGCTGCCAGGGCTCCGGCTCGAATTCCGGCAGCTCGACGACCTTGGTTTCCTCGCGCCCTTCCACCTCCACGCGCGTCGCGACGAAGCGGCGCGCCGAGGGAGAGCGTGACGAGTCACCCGGCACGTGAATCCCGCATTGCCTGGGCGGCGGCGAGCACGGCGCGCACGATCTTCGGATAGGCGCCGCAGCGGCACAGATTCCCACTCATCCAGCGAATCACCTCGGACTCGGCAGGGGACGTAGTACGCTCCAGCAGCGCAACACCCGCCATGATCTGGCCGGGCGTGCAGTAGCCGCACTGCAGCGCGTCGTGCGCCATGAAGGCGCGCTGCAGCGGATGCAGTGCAGCGCCCGTGCCGACACCTTCAATGGTCGTGATGCGCTGGTCCACACACGCCGCCGCCAGTGTCAGGCACGAATACGCCGGCTCACCATCCAGCAGGACGGTGCAGGCACCGCATTCACCACGTCCGCACACGAGCTTCGTGCCCGTGAGCCGCAGTTCGTCGCGCAGGACATCCAGCAGTGTTGCATGTTCTGCCGCGGCCACGTCGTGCCGTGTCCCGTTCACGATCAGTTCCATGATCCATTCCTCAGCACTTATTCCCCATTCCCGTTTCCCCTTTCCCGGTAGCTTACGCCCCTCACCTCTGGTTCTGTTTGACGTTAGCTTTCTGGCATGACCCAGACGTCTGGTACGTACCTTCGAGGCGAGCGATGCCCTACGTAATTACGGAAGCCTGCATTGGCGTGAAGGACAAGGCCTGCGTGGATGTCTGCCCCGTGGATTGTATCTACGAGGGCCCTGAACAGCTCTACATCCACCCCGACGAGTGCATTGATTGCGGGGCCTGCGAACCGGAATGCCCGGTGACCGCCATCTTCCCGGAAGAGGATGTACCGGCCGATCAGCAGAAGTACATCCAGATCAACCGGGATGTGTTCAAGGGCGAGAATCCACCCGCACGGCCGACGCGCTAGCCTGGAGCTGGAGGCGGAGATCAGCCTCGCGACTTCCGCCTTCGCTCCCGTCCCAGCAACAGCCATCCCAACGCGCCCAACAGCGGGAGCAGGATGGTCACACTGGTCCAGATCACTTTCACCGGCGGTGAGTGGCGGCGGCTGCCGCGCCAGATGGACGCCAGGGCAATGATGTCCAGGACGATCGTCAGCGTGATGATCCAGCCGGGCCAGCTCTGCATGCCGCCAAGCTGAGATCTCATTCGTTCGACAGGGCCGGAAGCTGCGGACCCCACTGGCTGCGATTCGCGGGGAAGGCGTGCATCAGCACGACGGAGGCACCCGTCCCCACGTCATCGCAGGTTATGGTGAGGTCGCTGGCGTGCGTCTTCATTGCATGGGCGGTCGTGCGGCTAACGTGAGCGCATGACCCGGGCCACCGCAAGCGCGGTCGGCCGCCAAGCCGTTACGCGCCGAGGATCCGCCCGTCGAACGTCAGCCAGAACAGCACGGGCGATTCCGCGTGAAGCGCCGCGAGCCAGGCCTTGGCGCTGTACGTGTCGTCCAGATGGATGCCTGTCCGGTGTTCGAGTGCGATGGCCGCGTCATGCGCAGCGGGAAGCACTCGTCCGTACGCGCCACCGGACGCATCGTGCGTCACGCGCACGCGCCGCGGATCCACGCGCGGGACTCGCTCTCCCGTGAGTCGCGTGATGAGGTCGCCACACGATTGTGCGAGTTGCATCACGCGCCAGTGGTTGGAACCGATGCGGGGTGCCACGCGTACGCCGATCACCGTCGTGTCCAGCCCGGTGATCGCGAAACCGAGCGCGAGCCCCGCCGTGGTGCCACCGCTGCCAAGCGGCAGCACGACCGATCGGGGCGCGGAAAGCTCTCCGGATGCCACCTGCTCCGCCAGCTCCAGCGCCGCGTTCACGTGGCCGAGCATGCCGGTGGGTGTCGCGCCGCCCACAGGAATGGAACAGGCCGCGCTGCGTCTTCGCCACCATGCGGCGACCATCGCGCTCACCGCATGGGATCGCGTGGCCAGCACGTCGCATTCGTGACGCGTGCGCGCCAGGACAGCCCGGGCCGACGCGTTCATCTCGTGCCGCCACAGCACCGCAGAGGTGCGTGCGCCCATCGTGCCCGCCAGCAGCGCGGTCATGAGCACGTGCGTGGATCCTTCGCCTCCCAGCGTGAGCACCGTATCGCCGGCGCGAACACGCGCGAGCAGAAATTCCAGGGAGCGAACCTTGTTGCCACCGAACGGCGCTGCGTTCAGGTCATCGCGCTTGATCCAGATTGGCGGCGCGTCTGACAGGCCATCGACGTGCATCACCGGCGAGGGAAACGTGCCCAGCGATACGTGCGCGACCTGCTGCAGCGCCGGGAAACGGCGGAAGAGGGGCAGTTCCGGGCTGTGCGCCGGGAGCGGTGGAGTCACGTTCGGGATGTTCCGGGCAGGACCCCACTGCCCGGACGGCCTGTCGCCCGCGGCCCTATCCGAAGACTGATAGCTGCGCGTCATCAGACGTGTGCTTCGTATCATCGTCAACGTAGAGCAACTTGATGGGCACGATGATCGCCGCGAGCAGCGGGACGGCGACCATGAGGCCGATGAAGCCGAAGAGCAGCGCCATGAGTGCCTGTGCGAAGATGGTCAGCACCGGAGGCAGATCCATCTCGCCCTTCATGAGCAGCGGGATGAGAATGTGGCCCTCGAGCTGCTGAATGGTGAGATAGGCGATCCCCACGTAGAGCGCCTTCTGCGGCGAGTCCAGGAATCCCATCGTGATTCCCGGAATCGCGCTCATGATCGGCCCGATCGTCGGTACGAATTCCAGCAGCCCCGCAATGGCGCCAAGCGCGAACGGCGCCTTCACACCCAGCAGAAGCAGCGCGATGGTCGTGACCACACCGATCACGACCATGGCGATGAGCTGCGTGAGCAGCCACTTGCGCAGCACCGTGACAGTCTCGCGCATCACGCGATCGGCAACCGGGCGCCCCTCGCGTGGCACCATGAGCAGGATGCCCCGTTTGTACGAGTTCGGATCCACCGCCAGGTAGATACCCACGAAGATGACGATGATGAGGCTCGCCACGACGGTGACGGTCGAGGTGAGAAACGAGAACAGATAGTGCGTCACGCTCTGCAGCTGGTGGCTCACCTGCGTCGCCAGCGTCGTCGTGGGAGAGACCTCCGTCAGCGTGTCTGCGGCAACGGCCGCCGGCGACCCGGGCTGGGTCTCCGGTACGGCGTTCGCCGCACCATTCGTGGGCGTACGCGAGAGCGACTGTCCCGAGAGGGCACGGAACAGTTCACCGCCACGTCCACGGATGAGCCAGCTATCAACCCGCTGAATGGCTTCGGGCAGCTTCGCCTTGAGCTCGCCAGCCTGCAGCGCGATCGTGGGCGCCGAGCCGGCACCCAGTCCATAGAGC
>JBOHTE010000416.1:0-9106 GCA_050733555.1 Gemmatimonadaceae bacterium
GGTGGCTCAGTGCTCGCCCCACTTCCGGCGTACGAGCTACCGGCTACCGGCTACCGTCGCTAAACCGGCTACCGGCTACCGGCTACCAGCTACCAGCTACCAGCTACCGGCTCTAATCCCTCGCACCACCCGGCTTTCCGGTAGCCGCAGAAGGTGCACTCGTGCGGGAAGCGGGTGAGGGGGGGATCGGGCTGGACGGCGGCGGTGGTTCGCTGCACGAACTGGTTGCGGGCGTGCGCGCGATCCTCCTCCGTGAGCGTGGCGCCGAGTTGGGTGTCCGACGCCGTGAAGTGGAAGGCGAATCGGTGGACGGGGAGACCACTGATGCCTTCCGCGGCGGCAACGTACACGTCGCGCTGCGGGGAGTATTCCTCGGCCTTGCGCGCGGCGACGTCCGCGTCGCCGCGCGAGGTTTTCACATCGAGAATCACCAGGCCATCCGGGGTAGCGGCCGCGAGATCCATGGCGCCCTCGGCGACGGCGTGCTCGTTCGCAATGTAGAGGAAGCGCAGCTCGCGCTGCGCTGTCGGCAGGCCGGCAATGGCCCGATAGGCGGGGCTCTGCTCCGCGCGCAGGATCTCCGCGCGGGCCTCGTCCTCACAGCGACGGCGCTGCGCGGCGCTGACAAACGCATCGCCGCGCACGCGCTCCATCGCGTCGTCGAGCAGTGCATCCAGGTCCGAGCCATCGTCGTAGCGCTCGAGGACATCGTGCACGATCTGACCGCGTACGAGCGCGTTGGTGTATGCGACGCCATCACGGTCCACCGCCGGCTCCTGGAGGCCGGCGACGTACTTGAACCAGTGCTTTTTGGGACAGCGCTCCCAGGCCAGCAACTCCGTTGCGGAGAAGCGTCCGCGACCTGCCGGAACGGCGACGGGCGTGCGGGGCTGCGCCAGCGTCTCGATGGGAAGAACGGCGCCCATCTCCACCGGTGCGCGCGGATCGGGCTCCGCGACTACCGGGGCGACGTGCACCGGTGCCGCGAACGTCGCGCCCAATCCCTCGTAGGACAGGGCCTCGCTGGACGTCGATTCCAGAACCGGGCGCCACGCGCGCAGGGCGGCGGCAACCGACGACTTGTACGACCATTCGCCTTGCGGGATGCCGCTCAGAATGAGGCGGTCCTTCGCACGCGTGCTGGCGACGTACCACACGCGCTTGTCCTCGGCGGCGGATTCGGCAGCAAGCGCGGCATGCAGCGCCCGCCACCCGTCGGGCTGCTGTGCGGTGGTGACGTCGGGGTGGCCGAGCACCATGACGTCGCGCCCGATCAGGAGCTTGCCGGTGTCGGTGCGCATGCTCCGGGCACGCGCGAGGTCGCACCAGAACACGATCTTCCACTCCAGTCCCTTGGCGCTGTGAATGGACGTGAGCGTGACGACGTCATCGGTGCTGCCGTACAGGCGCGCATCGCCCTCGTGTGATGCACCATCGCGCAGCTCCTGAAGACGGCGCAGGAAGTCACCGAGGTTCTCGTCGCCGTAAGTCTCGAGCATGCGCAGGAACTTGCGCACGTTGGCGAAGGGCTGGAGTCCATCGTCGCCCAGGAGCGCGAGGTGTGCGAGATATCCCGTCTCCTCGAGCAGGCGACGGAGCAGGTCGGCGGCCGGGATGCGGTCGCGCAGCGCGGCATAGCGTGCGATCAGCGCGAAGGCGTCCGCCACGCGCTCGTGCTCCGGACAGTCAGCGGGAGGCACGGTGTCATGGAGCGGCGGCGCCGCGTCGAGCGTCAGCGCGAGCAGTGTTTCATCCTTCACACCGACGAATGGGCCGCGCAGGAACCCGAGCAGCGCCGTGTCGTTCCGCGGATCGCGCATGACCTGGAGCGCGAGCATGAGATCCAGCACCTCGCGCCGCTCGGTGAACCCCTCCTCGCGCAGCGCGTAGCTGGGAATGCCGGCGCGGTGCAGCGCGGACTGATAGGTCGCGAGGTCGGTCCAGGCATTGAGCAGCACGGCCATGTCGCGCCACGTCGCGTGGTCGTGTTCGTGCAGCTCGAGCATGCGCCGGGCGATGCCCTCCGCCTCGCAGGCGCGCATCCGATCAGCGGACGGGGCGCCGCCGTCCACCGCCGGAACCACGATGAATTCCACGGCGTGATCCGTCGGCCCATCGGTGCGCGTGGGCTGTACCGCATGGAACTCCACTTCGAAATCCTGCAGCTCGGAACCCTGCACGGGGACGTCGAGCATCGTCCCGATCGTCGCGCCGACGAAGGCAAGAATCGGGGCGACGCTGCGGAAGTTGTCAGCGAGGTTCAGCACCGCACCGCAGCCGTGATCGGTGAAATCACGATGAACCTGATTCCAGACCGTGACATCAGCGCCGCGGAAGGCGTAGATGCTCTGCTTGGGGTCGCCCACCAGCATGAGACGCGGCGTGTCGGTGCGGCGGGAGAGCGGGTCGGCCAGGAGGTAGGCGATCTCCTTCTGGATGGGATCCACATCCTGGAATTCATCCACGATGAGCACACGGATACGGCGGCGCAGCGCGGAGCAGACGCCGGGCACGTCCCGAATGAGATCGCGCGCCCAGGCGATCATCCGGTGAAAGTCCATGGACGAGTCCTGGCGCAGCCGGTGCTGCAGCGCGCGCTGCGTCGTCCCGGCAAGATCGAGCAGCGCGCATTCGCGCGGGCCGAGTGAGGATCGGCCCGCGGTAAGCTGCTCGAGTCGGTGCGTGTCGGCCGCCAGCTTCGCGACCCAGTTCGTGATATCCCGGAGCGGAAACTGGACGACCAGCGAATTCACGTGCGGTACGGATTCCAGTTCGATCGCCGCGACAATGGTGTCACGGGCGATTTCGGCGAGCATCGTGCGGGACTCGTCTTCCGTGAGGATGCGGAGCGCTGGCGGGAGATCGCCGCGGAGCGCGAACTCACGGAGGATGTCGCCGCAGAATGCGTGAATCGTCCCGATGCGCGCGTCATCGACATCGCTGGCGATCTGTCGGCGGTTCGCGGCACGGAGTTCCTCCCGCAGCTTCCGTTTGAGATCCGCTGCGGCCTGGTTGGTGTACGTGATGGCCGCGATGTCCGCGAGTCCGATCTGCGCCGCGCAGCTCTCGTTTCGCACCGGCACGCCCAGCAGATACAGCACCTTGCCGACGACGGTGAACGTTTTCCCGGTTCCGGCGCCGGCGGTGACGAGCAGGTGATGATCGGTGTCACGAATCGCCGCCCACTGCGAGTCCCGTGGCGGCTGGTTCATCGCGACCACCCCAACTGCTTCGGACCATCCTTCACGCGGCAGATGTCCCAGGCATGGCAAAATGGCGGGCAGCCGCACGAACCGGCCGGCGCGGCGGGGAAGCAGCCATCGCGTGCGCCGCGCACGTGCAGCGCGGCCGCATCGAGGGCGGCGTCGAGCTGCGCGACCGCCTCGGCGTCCTGCGCCGGCGCCGTCGTGCCCTTCGCCACCGAGTACAGGTTGAGTGAATGAATGATCTCGGGGCTGCGCAGCGCCCGGTACTCCACGCGAACGGGCGTGTCGCCCGCATGCATCTGCTGCAGCGCGTGCAGGTAGAGTGGCACCTGCAGCACCACGCCGTCGGACCAGGCCTGCGACTTTCCGGCGCCCGGCGTCGAACTGGCCGTGCGCTTGTAGTCCACCGCGGCGATGAACTGTTCGCTCGGGAATCGCTCGTCCATCCCGCGTTCCACGCGATCCACCGTGCCGCGATAGCGGATCCGTACGCCACCGCGCTGCAGCGACACGGCATCCAGGAACACCTCGTGCCGTTCAACGCCGGTCCGCACGATGCACGGGCGTTTGCCTCGCGAACCGAAGCAGGCTTCGTTCTTGTCGATCTCGAAGTCGATGTACCTTTCCAGCGTACGCATCAGCTCCGCCCGCTCCAGCGCTCGCAGTGCCGGATGTTCGATCCATGGGAGATGATCGACTCCGTCCATCGTGGCATCGAGCTCGGCCGGGAGCGTGCGTCGCGCCCATTCACGATGCGCATCACGCAGCATCACCGGCGCGCCAAAATGCGCGCACGCCGCGTCGTAGAACCGCTGGAGCGTCGTGTGCAGGATCGCGCCCTCCGCGGCGGCGTCGAGATCCGCTTCGGGGTCCGCGCGCGTGTCGAGACCGAGCAGGCGCGCCGAGAAGTGCGCCCAGGGACACTTGGCGTACGACTCGAGCTGCGTGGGGCTCCACAGATAGTCCTCGTCGTACCGGCTGGCGAGCCGCGCGCGCAGCGCCGGGCGCTGGATCAGGCCGTTGTACACCGAGAGCTCGCCGGTTCCGCGCACCCGCTCGATGCGCGCGGCGTGTTGCGCGCGCGCCGGCGCGGCGAGGTCACGATAGAGCGGCATGCGCCTGGTGATGACCTCGGCCGTCCCGACCTGCTTCACCCGCAACACCGCGACATCAGCCACGGCGTCAATGAACGTGGACCGCAGCACCTCGTAGCCGGCGCTGTCGAGATTCGCATAGCTGAGCGTGAGGCGGTGACGCGCGCTGGCCACCATCATGCGCAGCAGCTCGCCCTCACGTGCGTCCCAGTTCACGCGCAGCTCCAGCGGCAGTCCCGCCGCTGCGAGCGCACCGCGATCCGCGTCGTCGAGAATGGCCGAGCGTGGTGCCCGGCGCGGGATACAGACCGCGTCGCATCCCGCGACGAACACATGGTCGAACTCGCGATACTCGGCCGCGGACGCTTCGAGCAACTGGACGCCCCAGACGGTTCCGGTGTGGATTGCGAGATCGCCCGCGAGCATGGCGCGCAGCGCCGCGTGAAATTCCTCGGCGCCCACCGGTGCACCGCCCTCACCCCACTGACGCGCGGCAGCACGCCACTCGGCAGCCAGCGCGGCAAGCGTGCCCCACCCCGCCACGTCCGCGCGCGCCACGCGGAATTCCCCGTCGGGCACGTCGTAGAGGCGCGGTTCGATCTGCCATGGATCGTCCGCCAGCAGAGCCTCCAGCCAGCCGAGCCAGTCATCGAGTGGGCGCTCCGCGGTGAGCGCCGCCGCGCGTGCGGCGAACTGCTCGAAGGCTCCGCGTGCCGCGCGCACGCGCGCGGGTGGCGGGGGCGGCTGGCGCGGCCGGCTGGTGGATCGTGCGGCACCGGTCCCGGCGGCCGCATCGGCAGCGGCCGCGTCCCGCTCGAGTGCGGCGAATGCTCCGGCCCAGTTGGCCAGGCCGCGCACGGGCCGCTGATAGCCAACGTGGTTGATGACGTCCGCATTGAGGCCAGTGCCGATGTACGGCTGCTCCGCCAGCTCGGCCAGGCCGTGTCGCGTGAATCCGTCCGCCGCCGCCGCGAGGAGTGCGAGGACGGCGCGTACCACGGGGATGTCCGTGTACGCGATGCGCCTGCGCGCGGTCGCGGGAACGCCCATGCGCTCGAGCGCATGGAGCGCGAGGTCGAGATACGGGCGCGCGTCACGGGCGATGATCGCGATGCGGTGCGGCGGCACGCCGCGATCCACGAGTGCGCGTACGCGAACCGCGATGTGTTCGACTTCACGCGAGGCATCGGGAGTTGCGAGCAGCGTCACGCGCGTGTCGCCGCGGACAGCACCCGGCACGAAGAGGCGATCGGCGAGTGCGTCACCGCCATGCGGGTCAACGCCATGGGCGTCACCACCATGCGGGTCACCGCCATGCGGGTCACCGCCATGCGGGTCACCGCCATGCGGGTCACCGCCATCGAGCACCGTGACGACGCTGTCGAGCGGCGCAAGATCGAGCCGTGCCGATGTGTAGATGCCGATGGTGTCCAGCGCGCTCGAGGCGGCGAGCGCGGCGAGGAGCCGCCGCCATCCACGCCGCAGATCGCCGAGTCCCAGAATGCGAATCTCCCGGCGGCCGCCCAATCGTGCGGTCAGCGCGGCGGGATCACGCTCGAGCGCCGTGGCGCAGTCCACCAGTGCATCGCGGCCGTCACGGAGGCCTTCGCGCTCGAGCTGGCGCAGGTAGCTCGTGTACAGCGCGAGGAGCCCCGCGTCGCGTGTTCGCTCGAAGTCGTCGCGCCGCCGGGCGGTGCCCGCATCCTCTGCATCCGACAGACGGGCGAGCGCGTCCTGGAACTGTCCGGCGGATACGCCCTCTCCCGCGAGTTCGCCGAAGAGCTGGTCGAGTGCGGCGACGTATGCCGTGGGGGCTCGAAGCCCAGCGAAAAGATGATTTGCCGACGCGCGCAGCAGCGACGCGACGAGCACGAGCCGCTCGTACTCGCCGCACGCGCGCCGATCCGTCGTACCCAGCCGCCCGGGCAGCTCGCTGAATACGCAGAGCGGTGGATCGAACCAGCCGCGCACGGGCGGCGAGGCGCGCGCCGCGAGACGAATGAGATCATCGCGCAATCCGCCCTGGCGCAGCACGAGCAGACAGGGTGGCGAGGGAAACGGATGCTCGGGGGTGCCCTGCAGGGGTGCAAGGAAGCCGCTCGCGGCGGCGCGCAGGAGCAACTCCGGATTGCGGGAGGTGAACTGGTGGAGAATGGTCACGCGGCGAATGGCAAGTGACGAAGCGGCGAGCGGGTGGAGCAGCGAGCGGGTGGAGCGGCTGTGCCCAAGGTACCGCCAAACTGTGACAGCGGAAGGTTGCCGGGCGGGCAGGGGCTGCCTCATCATTGGCGGCACGGATCGCTGTCAGCCGCCGACCCTATCGTGGCGTCACCCCTCAGTCCTGGTTCATTCGATGGCGCAGGCAGGCAAGAAGAAGACGATCAGGACAGCGAGTGCTCCCGGCCCGTCCAAACTTCAGCGCTGGCTGGACGTGCTCGCGGCACTGCTGTCACACCGGTATCCCATCGCGATCGACCGGCTGCGCCAGGACGTTCCGGCCTACCAGCGCACAGCGAACGAGGCCACGTTCAACCGGATGTTCGAGCGGGACAAGGATGAGATGCGCGCCTTCGGCATTCCGATCGAGACGGTGCAGACGGGCGATCCGCCGGAGGCGGCGTACCAGCTTCGGGCGGCTGACTTCTATCTGCCCTTCATCGAGCTGGCATCGGCGGGCGGAAGCGCACGACGGCCAGCGGGTCGGCCCGCGCCCTTCACGTCACTGCAGACGCTCACCTTCTCGCCGGACGAGCTGAGCCTCGTTGCGCAGGCCGCAGTGCGCGTTCGCGCGCTGGGCGATCCGCTGCTGGCCGCAGATGCCGACTCGGCCCTGCGCAAGCTTGCCTTCGACCTCCCGGTGGATGCGCTGGCGCGCGACGCGGAGCGGGACGAACGCGTGGTGGCGGATCAGTCGCCGGCCAGCCGCGCCACATTCGCGCTGCTGGGCCAGGCGCTGCTTGCCCACAAACGCGTGTCGTTCACGTACCATGCGATGGGTGCGGATACCGTGCGCGAACGCGAGGTGCAGCCGTTCGGACTGGTCTTCCTCGGCTCGCACTGGTATCTCGCGGCCGCGGAGCGCGGCGATGATGTCGTTCGCAACTTCCGCCTGAACCGCATGAGCAACGTGGCGATGAACCACGCGAAGATGCGGACTCCGGATTTTTCCGTGCCGGATGACTTCCGGCTCGAAGCGCATGCGCGATCGAGGCAGGCGTGGGAGCTCGGCGACCAGGAAGTGGAAGAGATCCTCGTCGAGGTCCGCGTGCCGACAGGGGCCGCAACCGCGGCGGCGCAGTTGGGCGAGCCGGTCGCGGGCCATCCGGATCGCCGCTGCTTTCGCGTGCGCCGCGGCGACACGTTTGCCCGATGGCTCCTCGGCTTCGCGGGTGATCTGGTTCCGGTGGAACCGTTGGACATGGTGCGGAAGTATCGCGAGCTGGCGCGCGAGACGCTGCGCCGATACGAGGAGGGCGCATGACCCAGGACGCCGCGCAGCAGTTGCGCCGGCTGCTGCGTCTGATCCCGATGCTCGCGGACGGCGAAGCGCACTCGCTGCACGAAGTGGCCGAGTTGACCGGCGAGGATGCCGACGATGTGCTCAAGGACATGCGGTCGCTCTCCATGCGGTTCGGCGACCCGGGAGGATTCGTGCCGGATCTCGAGATCTACCTCGAGGCGACGCAGGTGAGCATGCGCACGAACCACTTCACGCGCCCGATGCGGCTCACCGCGCCGGAACTGTGCGCGCTGCAACTCGGTCTTGCCATGCTGCGCCGGGAACAGGTGCCGCAGGAACAGGAGACGGCTGATGGCGCGCGCCGCCGCCTGAGCGCCGCGCTCGCGAAGCTGCCCGCGGAGGCGCCGGCGGAGGCGCCGGCGGAGGCGCCGGCGGATCGCGTACACCATGTGGATTCCGCCGCGTCCGGCGACCGGGTGCAACTGGCGACGCTGCGGCGCGGCGTGCGCGAGCGGAGAAAAGTCCAACTGACGTATCGCCGTGCGGATGCGGTCGAGTCCACCACGCGCGTGATCTGCCCGTACGGCCTCGTCGCATCACGCGGCGCCTGGTACGTCGTGGCGCACTGCGACGATCGCAACGCGATCCGCATTTTCCGGCTGGATCGCATCGAGCGGAGCGAGCTGCTCGACTCGCGCTTCGAGGTGCCGGCGTCGTTCTCGCTGGATGATATCGTGCACGGCGGAAAGGTCATTGACGTGGACGAACCGCCAACGCTCCAGGTGCGCTATTCGCCGCGCGTGGCGCGGTGGATCGCCGAACGAGAACACATGGCGCTGGACGCCGATGGATCGTTGACGCTCGAGCATCCGCTCGCGGATGCGGAGTGGGCGGTGCGCCACGTCCTGCAGTACGGCGCGGACGCGGAAGTGCTGGAGCCGGCGAGCACGCGCCGGGAGATCGAGCGCCGGTTGCGCGACATTGTCGCGTCATGATCCGGTGAGGGCTTCGTCCGGTGACATCGACTGGTCGAGTCCGGCAAACTGGTACGCGCTGTGCTGCCACGCGCGCCCGTAGCGGCGCGCACCAGGACACGCCATCTTGTTGCTTCCGCTCGGCGGGAGTCCTGATGAGCGGTCGTCTTCAGGCACGGACGGCAGGCATGCAGTCATATCGCACATCGCTCGGTCACGCCCATCTGCGCGTACGCGACCTGGATCGCGCGATCGCATTCTACACGCGCTTCCTCAAGCTCGAACTCACCGAGCGACTGGGTGGACAGTTCGCGTTTCTCACCGCGAGCCGTGAGCATCACGATCTCGCGCTTCAGGCGGTGGGCGCAGGGG
>JBOHTE010000417.1:0-14270 GCA_050733555.1 Gemmatimonadaceae bacterium
GCCATCTCGGAGCAGAACAGCTTGGCCATGGCGGCTTCCTTCGCGTAGTTCTTTTTCTGCTGGGCCAGCCAGGCAGCATGGTAGACGAGATGCCATCCGGCCTCGATCTCGGTGGCCATGTCGGACAACTGGAACTGCACACCCTGAAAGCTCGCAATCGTCTGCCCGAACTGGCGCCGGACGGATGCGTACGAGAGCGCCTGCTCGAAGGCACCTTCCGCGATGCCGAGCGAGAGCGCGGCGATGCCGATGCGCCCCGAGTCGAGGGTCTGCATGAAGTTGACGAAGCCCTGCCCTTCCTCGCCGAGGAGATTCTCGCGCGGCACCTCGACGTCGGAGAAAATCAGCTCGCGCGTATCCGACGCACGCCATCCCAGCTTGTCCTCTTTCTTGCCGGAAGTGAATCCCGGCATGTGCGGGAGTGACGGCTCGTGGCCGACACCGGCCGCGCGGGCGCCATCAGGATCACAGGTGGGCTTGGTGAGGACGAAGGAGCTGATGCCATGGCTGCCCGCACCCGGGTCGGTCACGGCGGTCACCACAAAAATTTCGCCCACGCCGCCGTGAGTGATGAATCGCTTGCTGCCGTTCAGGATGTAGCGGTCGCCCTTGCGTTCGGCGCGCGTGCGCGTGCCACCGGCGTCGCTGCCCGCCGACTCCTCCGTGAGACCAAAGCCGCCCAGGACGCGACCCCTCGCCAGCAGGGGCACGTAGCGCGCCTTCTGCTCTTCGGTGCCGAAGTTGACGATGGGCGACGTACCCAGTGTGGTATGGGCGGAGATGGTGATGGCGTGCGAGGCATCCACCTTGGCCATCTCGTGGATCGCGATCATGTAGCTGATGTAGTCCATCCCCGCGCCGCCGATCGACTCGGACCAGGGCACACCCAGCAGTCCCAGGTCGGCCATTTTCCGGACATTCTGCCAGGGGAAGGTGGCGTCGGCGTCGAAGCGTTTGGCGACGGGCGCCACCTCGCTGCGCGCGAATTCGCGCACCATGTCCCGGATCGCGTGGTGCTGTTCGGTAAAATACGGAAGATCATTCATGGTCACGCAGCCTCGATGTCTGTTGTGCCGGAGATGAGCGCGAGAAAACGTTCGCCATACTTCTCGAGTTTGGCCGGTCCCACACCGTTGAGCGCCGCGAGCGCGTCGAGCGATCGTGGTCGGCGCACGGCCATCTCGGTGAGTGTGCGGTCCTTGAATACACAGTATGCCGGGAGCTGCTCCGTCCGGGCGATCGTGCCGCGCAGGCTGCGCAGCGACGCCACGAGCGTGGCGTCGGCGGGCGACAATTCTGCGCCCGATACCGGCGCGGCACCAGCGGTGCTCGGCGCACCGCGTTTGGCGCGAGCGGGCTTGCGCGCGGGCGTCGCCGATTCGCGGTGCGTTCCCAGGCAGTTGTCGCACCCGTCACAGGACTGACGCGCGGCAGGATCGCCGAAATACCGGAGGACGAAGCCGCGGCGACATCCCTTGGCGTATGCGTAGTGCTGCACGGCGTCGAGCTTGGAGAGATCGGCCTGGCGCCGGCGGCGCAGTGCGTCCCAGTCAATGGGGAACGCCGATAACGGGCTGGTGGGCTGGGTTGGGCGCAGCCCGCCACCCGTGCGCTCCCAGGCCACGAACTGTCGCGACTGCAGCCACTCCAGCATTGCCGTCACGCCCGGCGCACCCCCAAAGCCGGGCGGCAGCCCATCGGGATTCACCAGCGCTCCCTGGTGGAGAGCGGTGCCAGCGCTGCGCCAGAGTGCGCGCAACAGATCGCGTTCCGCGGCTTCGTTTTCGCCCAGCTCTCGCTTGATCCGCTCCGGCGTGGCCAGGAGCCGCACCCAGATGCGGGAAGAAGACTCCGGCTCCATCAGCAGGGCGCCGCCGTGCGTCAGGATGCGCAGCGCCGATTCGACCTCGCGCTCCTTGATGTCTCCGCGCGCGGCGGCCGCGATGCCGGCGGCGGTGAGTGACGCGATGCCGTTCGACGTGGCGGCGCGCTGCACGACGCCGTACACGCGTTCCACCTGCTCGCGTTCGGGATACGCGCTCGTCACGAAATACTCGTGCGTGAAGCGGTCCTGAAAGGCGTGCAACAGTATGCAGTGCGAGAGCAGTCCGTCGCGACCAGCGCGGCCGGCCTCCTGGTAATAGGCCTCGAGCGTACCCGGCATGGCGTGGTGCACGACGAGCCGGACGTTGGGCTTGTCGATGCCCATGCCAAAGGCATTCGTGGCGACGATCACGCGGACGTCCTCGCGCATGAAGGCGTTTTGCACCTCGTGGCGATGCGCGTCGTCGAGTCCCGCATGGTAGGCGACGACGGTGATTCGTTGCCGCGCGAGCATTCCCGTGATCCGCTCCACCGAACGGCGGGTGGAGGCGTACACCACCGCGAGTCCGGCATGGTCACGGAGCGCGGCGACGAGCGCGCTGTCCTTGTCCGCTTCCGTGCGCGTGCGCACGACGTGGTAGTGCAGGTTCCGGCGATCGAATCCGGTGATGACGGTCTTCGGATCGGAGAGCGCCAGCTGGCGCGCGATGTCGCGCCGCACTTCCGGCGTCGCCGTGGCGGTAAGCGCGACCGTTGGCGGCGCGCCAAGCTGCTGGCGCACATCCCGCACGCGCAGATAGCTGGGACGGAAATCATGGCCCCACTCGCTGATGCAATGGGCTTCGTCCACCGCCAGCAGGGAGACGCCTGTGGCGCGCAATCGCTCGGCCGCGCGCCCGGAATCGAAGCGCTCGGGCGCCACGTAGAGCAGCTTGATCTCGCCGCGCTCGACACGCGCCAGGCGATCCGATATCTCGCCGCCGGTCAGGGTGCTGTTGATGAATGTGGCCGGCAGTCCACGTGCCGTGAGCGCATCCACCTGGTCCTTCATGAGCGAGATGAGCGGCGAGATCACCACCGTGAGATGCGGGAGGAGCAGCGCCGGTATCTGGAAGCAGAGCGACTTGCCGCCGCCGGTGGGAAGCACCACCAGCGTGTCGCGTCCGGCGAGCACGTTTGCCACGGCGTCCGCCTGTCCCGCGCGGAACGTGTCGTAGCCGAAGAGGCGGTGCAGCGCCTCGGTTGCCTGCTCCATCGTCGGGCGCGACGTCATGCGCGGACGATGGCGCACGAGGTGGGCCGCCCCGCCATCATCGCGTCGCGCCGGCAGGCATTAGACCGCACGGACGAAGTGTCCTCGGGTGAATGCGCTGCCCACCAGGGACCGAACGGAGTCGCGTGGTGCGGGAGCGTTCACCGCGAGCGCATCGAGCGCGGCGCGGTAGCGGGACACGATGTCGGTGACCGGATCACCCGGGACATTGAAGAGCAGCCGATAGCCACGCAGGCCCGCTCGCCAGAGCCGTGGCAGAAACTCGGATCCCTCGATGGGGCGAGAGTGCAGCAGCCGGTTGCGGCACGCCGCATCCGTTGCGACCGGGAAGGAGTAGCCGGCCGGATCCGTGAGCTCAACGGCGGGATGTTTCTGCACGCACAGGTCGCGGCACGTGGTGGGAACGCGGTCGAAGGCGGCGGACAGTGCGCAGTGCTCGATCGTCATGCCTTCCGGCCTGCCGTAGATCACCACGTCGAACGGTGCGGCGCTCCAGGGGGCGGCGACCGTAGCCATCTCGTCCACGGTGAGTTCCACCGAGAGCACGACCCGGCGCGCCCCGAGGCGAAACAGCTCGGTGGCGGTGTGCTGGTTGAAGCAGTTGACGGCGTAGTCCGCGGTCACGTCGCGACCCTCGTGGGCGAGCGTGGCGATGAGCCCGAGATGTCCGGACAGCAGGGGCAGATCGAGATCGAGCCACTTCTGCACGGACGAGCGCTCTTCCGGCCGCACGATGGTTGGCGTGCGAAGGCGCAGCGCGACGCCGTCACCCTGCAGTTCCGCGGCGAGCGCCATGATCCGGGAGCGCAGTGGCACCGGGTGACGCAGGAACGGGTCGAAGGTGACTTCCGTGGCGCCGGCGCGCGCCGCCGCCCGCGCATCGTCCACCGTGAACACGATTGCCGCGAGTGACGGTCCCGTTTCGGCTGTCGCGGCGTCGTGCGCCGTGTGCTGGAACGCGTTCGCGCTCACGCTCGACACGACGTCATCAATGCGCGCGCGCCGCTCGAGGCGCCGTGCCTCGTGCGCCCAGTCGCGAGCGACCAGCAGTTGCTCCACGGCGCGCTGGCGAAGCGCGTTGAGTTCGCTGATCGGAAGGAACAGCCCGGTGCCCAGCGCCTGCGCCTCCAGGGCGCCCAGAACGAACGGCGTCTCGCCCAGGCGGCCGAGCTGCGCACGCAGCCGCGGCTCGTCCAGCGCATGCTGCCGGGCCGGGCCGAGCTCGATGTCACTGCGCACTTCGGTGCTCTCGCCGTCGGCCGCGCAGATCAGCTTGATCGGAGCGCCTGCAGTGCCGAATACACGGATGTCGAGGCGGACCTTGCGCTCCCGTAGCGGTCCCGTGAGCGCGGCGTAGCTCGCGCGCGCCCGCTCGAGCAGCGCTGCGTTCGAGGTGCGGCGCACGAGCCATCCGCGTGGTACGCGCGCGCGGGATGCGATGGCCTGGCGGTACAGCCCGGCGCGCGCCTCCACGGGGTGCACCACAACCGCCGCAAAGCCGATCATGTCGCCGGCGTGTCCCGCCGGCGGCTCGAACGCGAGCCCGTCGTTCTGTTGCACGGGCTCGGAGATCTCGAGGATCAGATCGCCCTGCGCATGTCCCACCACGGTGCCGAGTGGCACGCCGCGATTGTCGGGATGGTCCCGTGTCACGAACTCGCGGCCCGCGCGCCCGCCGAACATCCCGCCCGTGAATCCGCGACTGTAGATCTGCACGAGGTCCCGCGTCTCCTCCGGCGTCGCGCGCCCGCGTTCGCCGCGTCGCATCCGCTCGAGGAGATCGCGATAGGTGCGCGTCACGGTGGCGACGTACTCCGGCTTCTTCTTGCGACCCTCGATCTTGAGCGTGTGCACGCCGGCTCCGGCGATCTCCCCGAGATGCACATCCGCGGCGAGATCACGCGCCGAAATGAGGTAGCCCGCATCGAGCGTGGCGCCGGACTCGGCGTCGCGCAGCGTGTAGTCCTTGCGGCACGACTGCGCACACGAGCCGCGATTGGCGCTGCGCTCCGAAATCATGCCCGACATGAGGCACTGTCCCGAGTACGAAATGCACAGCGCGCCATGAATGAACGTCTCGAGCAGCAGCTCGGGCACCGCGGCGTGAATCGCGCGGATGTCCTCCAGCGTGTTTTCACGCGCCAGTACGACGCGCTGCAGCCCCAGCTCGCGCATGACGGCCGCGCCACGATCATCATGAACCGACATCTGCGTGGACCCGTGCAGCTCGAATCCCGGATAGACGCGCTGCACGAGGCGCACGAGGCCAATGTCCTGCACGATGGCAGCATCCACCCCGCGGTCCATGCAGTCCCCCAATAGCTCGAGTGCGTCTCCGAGCTCACTGGGCTTGAGCAGCGTATTCAGGGTGAGGAACACGCGCGCCTCGCGCTCGTGCGCGAGGCGACAGGCTTCTGCCAGCTCGTCGAGCGTGAGCTGCGCACCTTCATCCCGGGCGTTGAATCGCTCGGCGCCCAAATACACGGCGTCGGCACCATTGGCGAGAGCGGCCCGCGCGGCATCGAGCGAGCCGGCCGGGGCGAGCAACTGCGGAATGGCGGCCTGGGACATCCCGTCAATCTAGGAGGAATCACCTGGCTTGTGCAGCCAGATCAGCCACCGATGGACCACGCCGCGAGCGGCCGGACGAGCGGCGCGTGACGCAGCCGCGATTATTTCCGGCGGCCGAAGAGCTTCGGGATCCAACGCAGCAGGAAGGCGACGACCACAAAGGCCACACCCACCACCATGGTGCCGTTCCGGTTCGTCCGGACGCCATAGGCCCAGATGACGAGCGCGACCAGCACGAGCACCACCTTGAGCAGATCGAGCGGCTTCATGGTGTTCCTCCTTTGCGCGCGAGGAAGTGGCGCACGCCGTCGCGGAACTCCTCCGTGCCGCGCGCCTCGACGTTGGTCGCCGCGCCGAGGGCGATGCCGTCTGCAAAGCTGCGTCCATCAAGCGCGTAGTAGAGTCGTTTGATGCATTGCAGCGCACCGGGCGGGGACTGCGCGATACGTCCCACGATTTCGTCGACCCGTCCGGGGAATTCCGCGGACGGCAGCACCCGGCTCACGAGGCCAATCTCGAGCGCTTCACGGGCGTCAACCTGCCGTCCGGTGGCGACGAGCTCGAAAGCCCGGCGTTCGCCGGCGACGCGCCGCAGCATGGTCATGACCATGGCCGGTACGAAGCCCAGTCGGACTTCGGGATACCCGAATCGTGCGGTCTCCTCGGCCAGCACGATATCGCAGGCGGTCGCGATCCCTGCCCCGCCCGCGAGCGCCCGCCCGCGGACGGCTGCGACGACGGGCCTGGACATCGCCCGCATGGTCGTGAAGACACGCCCCAGCGCGTCTGCGTCCCGCCGATGCGCATCGGCCCCGGCTTCCAGCATGTCTTCAAGGGCAGCGAGATCCGCGCCCGCGCAGAAGTCCGCGCCCTCGGCGTCGAGCAGCACCACGCGCACGGACGGATCCGCGTCGAGCTGCTCGAGCGCCCGGGCGAGCTCCTCCGCGGCAAGTTCGTCGAGCGCGTTCTTCTTCTCGGGCCGCGCGAGCGTGATCCGGCCGATGCCGCCGGAGATCCCGACGCGAATCCGCTTCACGATGTGCCGCCCGGCAAGTCGAGCCGACGCGCTTCGTCGGCGGCGACGTCGAGCTCCATGCGCAGCAGCGCCGTGGAGAACACCTTGCCCTGTGCGTCAGTCTTGAGCGAGAGCGTGCCGCCGCCGCCCAGCGCACCATGCAGAAGGAAATTGAGCGCGGACAGGTTGGGCAGCTCGAATCGCTCCACGGCACCGGTGATCACGCCGGTGAAGTGGCGTGCGACGCGATCGGTGGTCAACGCGCGCTCGAGCAGCGGATACCACTCCGGGCGCAGCGCGATGACGCCGACGTTTGCCGTATCACCCTTGTCGCCCGAGCGCGCGTGCGCGAGATCCACGAGACGCACCTTCATGCGTCCTCCACGTGCACCGCGGCGGTAACGACGCCCTTGTCGATGAGTGCCGGCCAGTAGGCCACGATCTCTTCGACTTTCGGTCTCCCGCCCGCGAATCCGGTGACACTGGGCGGGCCGTTCAGCACGAGCGGCGCGAGTTCGCGTGTGAATCGCTCCACGGCGGCCCGGTCGGGGCCGCGCACGCCAACGCGCAGTTGCACCTCGGGCGGATCGTGGACCGCGCCAGCCAGTGGTCCGTGCGTGGCGGAGACCCCGACGAATTCCGTGTGGACTTCGTCGAAGCGGAGTCCGAGATTGGCCAGCCGCGTCCGCAGCACGAGGTCGGCGCAGCGCGCCTTGTCGAGCGCGTCCGGCCAGGAATACACGAGCGTGCCGACCGCCTTGAAGCCGGCACGATACGCGATGGACACCTTCAGCCGGTCGGTCGGTGCGCGACCCGTCACGCCGGACACGCGCACCCGATCGGGTCCGTCCTGGTCGAGATGAATCGAGGTGAAGTCGGCGATCACATCGGGCGTGATGTATTCGTGCGGGTCGCCCATTTCGTACACGAGCTGCTCCGTCACACCGTGCACGTCGATGCGACCCCCGGTGTGCGGATGCTTGTACACGACGAACGAGCCGTCGTCGTGCCCCTCGACGATGGGATATCCGATGTTGGCCAGATCGGGCACTCCACGCCAATCGTAGAGGCAGTTGCCCCCCGACGATTGCGCTCCGCACTCAATGATGTGACCGGCGACAATGCCGGACGCCAGCCGGTCCCAGTCGTCGCGCCGCCAGCCGAATTCAAAGAGCAGCGGTGCCATGGTGAGTGCCGTGTCCGTGGAACGTCCCGTGATGACGACGGCGGCGCCCTGCGAGAGCGCCTGCACGATCGGACCGGCTCCAAGGTATGCGTTGGCCGACAGCACGCGATCGCGCACCGAAGCCAGCTCCTCGCCCGTCTCCATATGCGACAGTGGATGTCCGGTGGCGAGCAGCTCATCCAGCCGCGGCAGGAGATCGTCGCCCGTCACGACACCGATGCGCAGCGGCGGAGCCGCTGCGTTGCCGCGTACGATCCGGCGGATGGCGGCGGCACATGCCTCGGGATTCACTCCTCCGGCATTCGCGATGACGCGCACGCCGCGCTCGCGCACCGCGGGCAGCACCGTTTCCATGGCATCCACGAAATCGCGCGCATACCCCAGGGCCGGGTCACGATCCTTCTGCTTCTGCAGAATGGACATCGTGACCTCCGCCAGGTAATCGAGCATGAGGTAGTCAATCGGGCCACCGTCCACCTGACGGCGCGGCGCCTCGAGCCAGTCGCCCCAGAATCCCTGCCCGCTGGCGACCCGGACGACGCGACTCACGCGTTCTCTCCAAGGTGCGGGGGCAGGACGAATGCGCCAAGATGCGGTCCCGGATTCTGGAGCGCCGTGCGGAGCGCCATGGCGAGCACCGCTCGCGTCTCTTCGGGATACACGATCGCATCGATAAAGCCACGTGCTCCGGCGAAGCGCGCATCGAGCTGCTGTTCATAGTCGCCGCGCATCTCGCGCACCGATTGCTCCAGCTCCGCCGAGGGCGACCCACCCGTCGCGCGCGCCGCCTCCAGCGCCGGACCGTGCACCGCCTGCACCGCCGCTTCGCCCTCCATCACGCCCATGCGTCCCGTCGGCCAGCTGAAGATGAAATCCGGATCGAATCCCTGTCCCGCCATGGCGTAGTAGCCCGCGCCGGACGCGTGATTCACCGTGAGCACGATCTTCGATACGCGAGCCGTGGCCATCGCCTCCACGAAGCGTGCGCCCGCGCGGATGATGCCTTCGTGCTCCGCCTCGGGTCCCACCATGAAGCCGGAGACATCCTGCACGAACAGCAGCGGCAGGCGCTGCCGGTCGCAGCGATCGATGTAATACGCCACCTTCTCCGCGCTCTTCGCGTAGATGATGCCGCCAAAGCGTGGCTTCTCGCCTTCGCGTCCCTTGACGAGTCCGCGCTGGTTGGCGATGACGCCGATGGGAATGCCGTCAATGCGGGCGTCCGCACAGATCATCTCGCGCGCGAGCTGCTCCTGGAACTCGTCCAGCGTCCCGTCGTCCACGATAGCGCGCAGCACGGGGTGCATGTCATACGACAGCCGATGATCATGCGGCAGCAGTTCGTAGAGCGCGTCGCCACTGGCGGACGCTCCGGTGAGGTGAACGCCGGGAGGGACACGGTGCGCGGGCGCCGGCAGGCGCTGCACCAGCGTGCGGATGTGCTCCAGGCAGGCGCCATCATCCGGCGCCGTGTAGTGCGCCACGGCGGAGATCCGCGTGTGTGTCGACGCTCCGCCCAGTGTTTCGCCGTCGACGATCTGGCCCGTTGCGCCCTTCACCAGGTTCGGTCCGCCCAGCCCCATGAACGAGGTACCTTCCACCATCAGAATCACATCGGACAGCGCCGGCAGATACGCGCCACCGGCGATGCACGAGCCCATCACCGCCGCGATCTGGGGAATGTGCAGGTAGCGGCGCATGATCGAGTTGTAGTAGAAGATCCGCGCCGCGCCATACTGTCCTGGAAACACGCCGCCCTGGTAGGGAAGGTTCACGCCCGCCGAGTCCACGAGATAGATGATCGGCACGCGGCACCGCATCGCGATTTCCTGGGCGCGGAGCATCTTGCGGATCGTTTCAGGCCACCAGGATCCAGCCTTGACCGTGGCGTCGTTGGCGACGACGACGACTTCGCGGCCGTGCACCATCCCCACGCCGGTGATGACGCCGGCTCCCGGCGCCTGACCGTCGTAGGCATCGTAGGCGACCAGCAGGCCGACCTCGAGGAAGCGCGAGCCCGGATCGCACAGCAGATCCACGCGCTCGCGCGCCGTCAGCTTCCCCTGGCGGTGCTGTCGTTCGATGCGCGCGGGGCCGCCGCCCTGACGCAACCGGTCCTCGAGCGCACGCGTCTCCTCGGCCAGCTCGCGCAGCCGCGACGTCACGCTTCCTGTTGCTGTCGCTCGGCGAACCACGTCTTGATGTACTCGATGAGATCGGTCGTGGGAGTGCCGGGGCCAAACAGTTCCCCGATGCCCTGCCGCTTGAGTTCCTCGACGTCCTCCCGGGGAATGATGCCACCGCCCGTGATGAGCATGTCCTCGCGCCCAGCCTGATTCAACAGCTCGCGCACCCGTGGAAAGAGGGTCATGTGCGCGCCGCTGAGAATCGAGAGACCGACGACATCCACATCCTCCTGAATGGCGGCGCTGGCGATCATCTCCGGCGTCTGATGCAGGCCGGTGTAGATCACTTCCATGCCCGCGTCTCGCAGCGATGCGGCGACGACCTTGGCACCACGGTCATGGCCGTCCAGGCCTGGTTTGGCGATCAGAACTCGTATGGGACGGGGCATCTGGTAGGGATCAGGGGATCCTGCACGGAATGACAGCGCGCGCTACGAAAACAAAGCTATGCCCGCGGCCGGCCGCGTGCCACGCTCTGTCTGCGGGCCACGAGCAGCATTTCCGTCGTGGTGCGTGCCAGTGGTTCGGCCGTCCACCCGTCCAGCGCCTCCTCCACGATGAGCCCCGCGTCCGCACAGAGCTCGGCCAGGCGCGTGGCGGTGTACAGCCGGATGCGATGCTCGCGTGTACCCCGTGTTCGCGCGCCATGCCACGTGGACACGATGGTCAGCACGCCCGACAGCGCGTCGAACGACCGCTCGTGCGCCACCACCGTGCCGTCTGACGCGGGCCACCAGTCACGGTCGAGGAACTGCGCCATGATGCCGTCGCGACTGCCCCCGTGCCAGACGAGTACGCCGTTCGGCCTGAGCACGCGAGCGAACTCCGCGATCACACGCGCATCATCGCCCGGATTCAGAAAGAATCCGAACGAGGTGAACAGATTCAGGACGGCGTCGAATCGGGCGCTCCAGCGACGGGAGAGGACGCGCATGTCCCCATGGACGTACCGCAGTGTCCGGCCGGTGCCCCGCTTCCGGGCACGCGCCAGGAGATACGGCGAATAGTCGAGGCCCGTGACGTCGAGCCCCGCTTCGGCGAGAAGATGCGAGTGGCGGCCTTGTCCACAGGGGACATCGAGCACCCGCGAGCCTACCGGCAGCCCCAGGATGTCCAGCAGCCGCGATACTTCCGCACGGTCCTGCTCGAGCGAGAAAAGCGGTGCGTACTCCAGCAGATAGTGTGCGTCAAAGTACGATTCCCACCATTCGGACGGCCGCCGGACGCGACGGCGAGCCGTCAAAAGAACACCGGCTCGCGATAGGCCCCGAACGTCTCCTCCATGGCGGCGCGGATCTCGTAGAGCGTCGCATCCGCACGCGCGGCGTCCAGAATGAACGGGATGAGATTCGCCTCGGTGCGCGACGCCGCGCGCAGGGCGTCGAGATGCTGCTTCCAATGCGCCGCATCGCGCGTTCGCCGAAGTGCCGCCAGTCGTTCGCGCTGTTCGCGCTCGGTGCTTTCAGCCACCTTCAGCAGGGGGATCGTCAGCTCGGGCTCCTCGGTGACGAAGTCGTTGACGCCCACGATCACCTTGCGATGCTGCTCGATGTCCCACTGCTGCCGTGCGGCCGACTCGGAAATCCGGCGCTGCAGCCAGCCGGTTTCGAGTGCACGGACGACGCCGCCCGCCTGCTCGATTTCCGTGAAGAGCCGTTCGGCTTCCTGCTCCATGTGGTCCGTGAGCGACTCCACGTAGTAAGAGCCGCCCAGCGGATCGATCACGTTGGGTATGCCGGTCTCGAGCGCCAGAATCTGCTGGGTACGCAGCGCGACCTGCACGGCGTTCTCGGTGGGCAGCGCGAGCGTCTCATCCATGGAGTTGGTGTGCAGCGATTGCGTGCCGCCCAGTACCGCCGCGAGCGCCTGGTAGCCTACGCGCACGATGTTGTTCATGGGCTGCTGTGCCGTGAGCGTCACGCCGGCGGTCTGCGAATGAAAGCGCATCATCCACGACCGCGGGTCCTGTGCGCCGTACCGCTGGCGCATGTGACGCGCCCAGATCCGGCGTGCGGCACGCAGCTTCGCGATCTCCTCGAAGAAGTCGTTGTGGATGTCCCAGAAGAACGAGAGCCTGGGCGCGAAGTCGTCCACGTGCAGGCCGCGCGCGATGCCGCGTTCCACGTACGTGAATCCATCGGCGAGCGTGAAGGCGAGTTCCTGCACGGCGGTGGCGCCCGCCTCACGAATGTGATAGCCGGAGATCGAGATCGTGTTCCACTGGGGTGCATGCCGCGCGGACCACTCGAACCCATCCACAATGAGACGCAACGCCGGCTCGATTGGATAGATCCAGGCGTGCTGCGCCATGTACTCCTTGAGAATGTCGTTCTGGATCGTCCCGCGCAGTTGCTCGGATGGTACGCCCTCGCGCTCGGCCGCCGCGATCAGGAAGCAGTACAGAATCAGCGCCGGTCCATTGATCGTCATGGACACGGACACCTGGTCGAGCGGAATGCCGTTGAAGAGCACCTGCATATCGGCGACACTGGAAATCGCGACGCCGCACTTGCCCACCTCCCCTTCCGAGCGCGGATGGTCGGCGTCATAGCCCATGAGCGTCGGGAAGTCGAAGGCTACCGAAAGGCCGGTTTGCCCGTGTTCGAGCAGATACTTGTAGCGGGCATTCGTATCGGCCGCGCTGCCGAATCCGGCGAACTGTCGCATCGTCCAGAGGCGTCCGCGGTAGCCGGTCGCGTGGATCCCGCGCGTGTACGGATACGATCCAGGCACCGCATCCGCATCCTCCGCGCCGTTGACGTCGAGCGCGGTATACAACGGTGCTACCTCGCGCTCGGAGTTCGAGAAGGCAACGGGACGCTTGATGCCTGTCGCGTACCGTGCACGCCACGCCGCCACTTCGGCACGCAGTCGCTCCAGCTCGGCGCGCTGCTCGGCTTCTGTCGCGCCTGAATCCCGCGCTATTGTCATGGCTGATCCTCGTGTGTTGGTCCCGCGGGTGTCGCCAGTCGCGTCACGCTGCGTGCCAGCAGCGCGTCCGCCACGGCAAAGGGAGTCACGCTCCCGCGTTCGAGCGCCGGAAGCTGTGCATTCAGCCAGGCGTTGGCTTGCGGATCGCACCACAACCGCTCGCGGATGTGCCGCTCCACGATGCCAACGACCTGTTCGCGCAGCCGTTGCCGGCGACGCCGGTGCAACGCATCGCTCTTTTCAAGGTAATCAAAGTGCCGATCGAGAGCGGCCACGACATCGTCCACGCCGGTCGCGGTTTCCGCCACGGTGGATACCACCGGCGGGGTCCAGATGGACGCGTCGTCGGCAGCCGCGCGCCGCGCCGCGCTTGCGGGATTCCTTGGCGCGCGCAGATCCACGCCGTGATGCGCCGGAATATCCCGATAGCTCACGCCGAGCCGGAGTCCCAGCATCACTTCCACCTCGTGACGCAGCCGGTCCGCGCCGGGCCGGTCCGCCTTGTTCACGATGAAGAGATCCGCGATTTCCATGAGACCCGCCTTCATGGTCTGAATCGAGTCTCCCGACTCCGGCACCAGCATCACGACCGTCGTATCGGCCAGCCGCACGATGTCGAGTTCGCTCTGGCCGACCCCAACCGTCTCGATGAGAATGCGGTCGAAGCCGAAGGCGTCCACCACATCCGACACTTCGCGCGTGGCTCCGGCGATGCCGCCGAGTGATCCACGCGTGGCCATGGAGCGAATGAACACTCCGGGATCGAGCGCCACGGATTCCATGCGGATCCGGTCGCCCAGCAACGCGCCGCCCGTGAATGGAGACGTTGGATCGACCGCGATGATCGCCACCGTGAGGCCCATCTCGCGGTAGCGGGCCGCCAGTCGCATCACGAGCGTGCTCTTTCCGGCTCCTGGCGGTCCCGTAATGCCGATGCGGCGCGCATGGCCCAGCCGTGCGTGCAGTCGTGCCAGAAGGGCCTCGAACCCGGGCCGGTGATTCTCCACGATGCTCACGGTCCGGGCCAGCGCCGCCGGCCGGCGCGCATCGAATGCGGCCAGCAGCGGCCCGCTGTCGTCCGACGTGGCGGGTGCGCTCACCACCGCCGGCGCCGGTGACCACGCATCGGATTGGACAGCAGATGCCACGGCACGATGAAGGTGATCATGAAGAACACGAGTGCCACGAGGATCGTGGCAGCGATGAGGTAGAAGTTGCGCGTGGCGAGGAAGATCAGCACGCCGGCTATGGTGAATGCCGACGTGATGACCGCCAGAATGATGC
>JBOHTE010000418.1:0-3319 GCA_050733555.1 Gemmatimonadaceae bacterium
GTGTCGACCATGTAGCGCACGCCGTCGTCTGCGGTGGACAGACTCTCGTCGAGCGCGCTCCCGCACATGGCGATCGCGCTGAGCGGATTGCGCAGGTCATGCGAGACGATGCCGAGAATCTCATCGCGCGCGCGAGTGGCACGCTGCGCCGCTCCGTACAGCCGGGCGTTGTCCACCGCGAGCGCGGCCCGGTGCGCGAGTTCCTCCGCGAGCGCAAGGTCCGCGGAGCCGTAGCACCGGGCCGCGCCGGATCCCACGAACGCCATGGCCCCCAAGGTGCGGCCGCGAGCCATGAGCGGCACCATCATGCAGGAGCGCGGCTCCAGCGCCATGAGCAGCTCCAGGTGTTGCACGTGCTGTGTGACAGGCTCGAGCGCGGCGCGCGTGGCATCGGCCAGGAGGACGCTTCGTCCGGTCACAATGGACTCGCGGGTGAGATACGGCTCGTCCGAGCGCCGTGGAAAGCGATGCAGCTGGCGCGCGATCTCCCGCATGGCGTCATTCGCGGCGGCGGATGCCACCCGGTGAGTCATGCCGCCCTCCACGATGTCAATGAAGCAGACATCGGCGCGTTCGGGAACGACGAGGGCGGCGAGGTTCTGCAGCGTGGTTTCATAGTCGAGCGACCGGTCCAACAGCGCACTGGCATTCGCGAGGAACGCGGTGCGACGCTCGGCCGATTCTGCCGCCGCTCGCGCCGACTCGGCTGCCGCTCGCGCCGTCTCGGCCCGCTCCAGTAGACGCGTGCGCTCGGCCTCGGCCCGCTTCCGCTCCGTGATGTCGCGCAGGACCGCCGTGTACACGCGCGCCGTGCCTGGGCCGACCTTGGAAATGGATGCCTCGGCGGGGAAGATCTCGCCATTCTTCCGCCTTCCCGCGATTTCGCCGCGCTCGCCCATGCGGCGCGCCGCAATCGCCGAGCGTCCGAACTCCTCAATGTGATCGGCGTGAATGGCTCGTGCGCGTTCGGGCAGCAGCATGGTAAGCGGCTGACCCATCACCTCCCCGGCCGCGTAACCGAACATCTTTTCCGCACCCTCGTTGAACACGATGATGCGCTGCGCGCTGTCCACCGAGACTATCGCATCGGCGGAAATCGCGATGATCGCTGACAGCAGCGCGTCGGGCAGAGCGCGCTCCCGTCAGGACGACAGCAGGCCGAGCTTCAGCGCCAGCTTCACGTAGTCCGCACGGTGCTGCAATCCCAGCTTTTCATTGATGCGCTGCTTGTAGGTGTCCACCGTTTTCCGGCTGATGAACAGCATCTCTCCGATTTCCGGAGCCGTGTGCCCCTGGGCGACCAGCTTGAGGACCTCCTGCTCGCGCTCGGTGAGCCGCTCGAACCGGGCGCGATCGTCGGCGTTGGGATCCTTTTTTGTGATGCCGCGCGCGAGCACCCGAGCGGCGGACGGCTGCACGTACATGTCTCCCCGGGCCACCGTACGAACGGCATCCAGCAGCTCCCGATCCGCCGCGCTCTTTTCCACATAGCCCGCCGCGCCCGCCTGCAGCACCTGCACGAGATATTCCTCCTCGGTATGCATGGTGAGCACCAGCACGCGCGTGCCCGATCCCTCTTCCGTGATGGTCTTCGTGGCGGTCAGACCGTCGGTGTCCGCCATCGTGAGATCCATGAGCACGACATCCGGATGAAAGCGGTTCACGGCCGCGATCGCCTCGCGCCCGCTTCCTGCTTCCGCCACGATCTCGATGTCCCGCGCCGATCCGAGCACGGCCTTCAGGCCGGAGCGCACAACGGCGTGGTCATCCGCGACGACCACGCGAATCAGATCTCCACTCACAGCTCCTCCAGGGTGGATAGCGGGATGATAGCCACAACGCGTGTGCCCTGTCCCGGCATGCTGAACATCTCCAGCCGGCCGTTCGCCAGCGCGAGTCGCTCGCGCATGGAGAAAATGCCGAATCCCGGCGCGGGCGACTCTGCTGTGGCCACTTCGAAGCCATCGCCGTCGTCCGCCACTGTGAGAATCGCCATTCGCGCGTCGGCCGTCAACGAGATTGTGATTCGCTTCGCACCGGCGTGCATGCAAGCGTTGCGCAGCGCCTCCTGTGCCACATGATACAGCACGGCTGCCGGCGCCGCCGGAATGGTGTCGGCGCCCACATCTACCGCCAGATCGACGGTGACGGCACAGTGCTCCCGCGCCGTCCTCACGAGCTGCGAGAGTGCCGGCCCCAGCCCCAGCGAGTCGAGGATCTCCGGATAGACCGTCTGCGAGAGCGCCCGGAGCGAGTTCATGGTGTCGTGCGCCATCGTGCGGATGGCGAGCACACGATCGCGCAGCTCGGGCGTCGGCATCTCCACCGCCGCGGCGCCGAGCTGCAGCATCTGCGCCGCCAGATCCTGCGCTACCGACTCGTGCAATTCGCGCGCAACGCGCGCGCGATCCGCGTCATGCGTGCGAATGACTTCGGCGGCGAGGCGACGCATCCGCGAGCGCTCCGATACGAGCCTGTCGAGCAGCAGATTGATGCTGCGGCCGAGTTGCGCAATGGTCCGGTCCGCAAGCGGAGAGAGCGCCGCCCGCGCCGTGAGATCGCCGGCCAGCACGCGCGTGGACAGCGCCTCGAGATCTCGCACGGGCCGCAACGCGAGCGAGACCAGCACCAGATTTACCGCCAACATGACGAGCAGGCCCGCGCCAATCCGCAGCATCATCATCTGGTCGTGCGCAGTCGAGCCATGCAGAGCGAGATCCAGCCCCAGCATCGCAGCCACGACGAAACAGGCGGCACCGATGAGCTTCACCCGAAGGGACGCGCGCAACACGCTCCTGAGCACGGCGCGCGGCCCGCGTCGCCACCGTGCCGTTGGCATCTTGAGCGGGCGGAAGAAGGCGGCGCGCGACGCGTCGTGTCCGGGCGGTCCGAAGGCGTTGCCGCGACTGGCGGCGGTGATGGCATCACGGGTCATGGCGAATCACAACCTACCCGTGGCGCGCAGCCCGGACAGTCAGGCCCGACCCCGGGTGGCGTCGGGCAATGCCCTACCGGGCATGACCTGCTTGTCGCCGCGTCAGAACGCCGTCGTGATCGAGAAGCGAACGGCGCGCGGTGATCCAGGCGTGATGTTGTTGTTGTTGTTCGCCGACTGGTAGTAGCGCACATCCAGCAGGTTCTCCACATAGAGCTGCGCGCGCAGCGAACGGCTGAGCGTGACGTACAGCGCGCCATCCACCTCCGTGTATGCCGGCAGCGTGACCTGATTGTCCACGGCGGCGAACATGTCGGACTGATGCGAGACGCCAAGGCCCGCGCCGATCGTGCGGCTCACCTGAACCTTGTTCCAGAGTGTGAG
>JBOHTE010000419.1:0-1803 GCA_050733555.1 Gemmatimonadaceae bacterium
CATCCTGACAGATAGACGAGTGGAGCCCTGGCTACCGACTTCGAGCGGGAACTCCGACCACCGTGACACCAGGCGAAACGTTCTTGGTCACGACAGCACCTGCCCCGACAATGGCACCTGCCCCGACTACGAGAGGCCGCACCTGCGTGCCGTTGATGACAACAGCGCCAGTGCCGAGGTAGGCACCACGCTCAATTTTGACGCACCCCGACACATGGACGCCCGGCGCCAGCGTAACAAAGTCCTCGAGTACTGCATCGTGGCCAATTGTGCAGTCCAGGTTGAGATGCACGTGCCTGCCGATCGCAATGTTCACGGTCAGGATGCACCCAGCGCAGACAATCGTTCCTTCGCCGAGTTCCACAAATCTGGACATCTCCACGAGCTATCGTCTTAAAGTTTGGAAATAGGCAGAAGGCGGTGACACCTTCTCTGGTGAGCCAATCACCACCGGCCGAGTGCCGGTCAAAGAAAAGGAGCCACCGCCCGATGAAGAAGATCACCATGGATGGAGCGGCGTCAAGCCCGGGAGAATCGCCCGTCTGGGAGACGCTCGAGACGTACGCACGAGAGCGGATCCACCAGTTCGTACAACAAATGCTCGAGGAGGAGGTCGACGACCTCCTCGGCCGGAAGAAGTCGGAGCGACGGAGTGACGCCGATGCGGCGGGATACCGAAATGGACGTGCACGCCCACGGCAGCTCGCGCTCTCGAGTGGTACGATCACCGTCCGTCGTCCACGCGTGAGAAATCTGGACGCGCGCTTGCGCAGTCGCCTGCTCCCCTTGTTCAAGCGCAGAACCGAGGAGGTCGGAGCGCTCCTTCCCGAGCTGTACCTGCATGGACTTTCGCTCGGCGATTTCGATCGCGCCCTGCGCGGCCTCCTGGGTGACGCGGCACCACGCTCGCCCAGCTCCATTCTCCGATGGAAAGAGGAGTGGCAGCATCAGTTCACGGCGTGGAAACGGCGTGATCTCTCCGAGTTCGAGCTGGTGTATCTCTGGGCCGACGGGATCTACGTGAAAGCTGGCCTTGAGCGGGAGAAGGCGGCGCTGCTCGTCCTGGTCGGTGCGCTCTCAAACGGGGAGAAAGTGATCCTCGCAGTCGAGAGCGGACATCGGGAGTCGAGCGAGAGCTGGAGCGCCGTGCTGCGCGACCTGAACGCCCGCGGGCTTCGCGCACCGAGGCGCACGATCGCAGACGGACATCTGGGGATCTGGAGCGCACTCAAGAACGTGTATCCCACGAGCAGGGAGCAGAGGTGCTGGAACCACAAGATGCGGAACGTGCTCGATACTATCGCGCAGAAGCACCAGCCGGAGGTCAAGCGCGCCCTGCAAGAGATCGCCTCGGCTGAGACCGAGCCGGAATGCGAGCGACTGCGGCGTGCGTTTGAAAAGACCTATGCGCGCGTGCACCCGAAGGCGGTCGAGCGACTCTCGCGTGACTGGGAGCGGATGACGACGTACTACCGCTTCCCCACAGCGCACTGGAAGCACATCCGCACCACGAACGTCATCGAATCTCCCTTCGCTGCCGTCCGACTCCGCACCGGAGCGGCCAAGCGCTTCAAGAAGGTCGAGAACGCCACCGCGCTGATCTGGAAAATGCTCCTCGTCGTGCAGGAGAACTTCCGAAAGCTGAACGCACCGCACCTGCTGGCCGACGTCTATGCCGGCGTCGAGTACCACGACGGAGTACGTGCCCTCACAACCACCCGAGAACAGCTCGCCGCCTGATGCTCATTTACACACTTATTGACAAGGGCTCCATCTCCACGCGGGGGTGTATCAACTTCGGGA
>JBOHTE010000420.1:0-22965 GCA_050733555.1 Gemmatimonadaceae bacterium
AGATGAGCGTGCCGGCGTGCCCGATACCAACCCAGAAAACGAACGTGACGATGTACACGCCCCACATGACCGGCGGCGAGTACCCGGCAACGCCAAGCCCCATGTACACCTGCCACGCCCAGGTGACGGCCCCGATGAGCATGCACAGGATCGCGAAGGACAACCCCGCGAACCAGAGCTTGGTGGGATAGAGCGTGCGCTGGATGTCCCGGGTGATCTGCTCGTACTCCGCCACGCCGGGCAGCTGGATATTGGCGTGCGGGATGTTTGGACCGAGCCTCAGGACATCCTCATCCGGCCGTGTCACAGTCGCCATCGCCGCCCCTACGCCCCGGCCGGCGCCGTGGGCGCCGGATGATTGACCTTCTTCAAGTACACCACCGCTGGGAAGGTATTGAGCTGTTCCTGGAAGACGTGGTAGCCACGCTGATCGAGCGCCAGCTTCGCGACCGTCCAGTCGTTGTCAGCCGCGTCCCCGAACGTGATCGCGCGCGATGGGCACGCCTGCGCGCACGATGACGTGAATTCGTCGGGCCGCAACGCGCGTCCTTCGGCCTTCGCCCGATGCTCCGCCTCGCGAATACGCTGCACGCAGAAGCTGCACTTCTCCATGACACCCTTGCCACGCACCGTGACGTCCGGGTTGAGCTGCCAGCTCAGGCGCTCCGGCCAGGCATATTGCGGCCGGGCCGGCTCGCCATAGCCGAACCAGTTGAAGTAGCGAACCTTGTACGGACAGTTGTTGGAGCAGTAGCGCGTGCCCACGCAGCGATTGTACACCTGGACATTCAGTCCATCCGGCGAGTGATAGGTGGCGTACACCGGACACACGGGTTCGCATGGTGCGTTGCCGCAGTGCTGACAGAGCATGGGAACGAAGCGCGCCTCGAAGTCGCCGCCATCCTCGCCGCCTTCCCAGTAGCGCTCGAGACGAATCCAGTTCATCTCCCGCCCCTTCAGGATGTTGCCGCCCGCCACGCCATGCAGGAACGCGGTATGGACCTCCTGGTACGGCGCAGCCACCGTGGGGATGTTGTTCTCCGCGTAACAGGCGGTGACACAGGCCTGGCACCCCGTGCAGCGCGCGAGATCCACGGTCATGGCCCACCGGCGCTTCGCCATGCCGCTCCAGTGGTCGGGGGAATACATCCCCTGTTCCTTGTGCTTGATATCCGAACTGATGACGCCCTGCGCGTCAGCGGCCATGGGTGAGCGCAGCCCCGGGAGATATTCCGTGTTGGGCATTCCGGGCATCGCTTCCACTTTTTCCGTCTCGCGGCCGGCCGCCAGATCAGCCAGCTCCTGCACGGTGAGCGCCTGCGCGATGCCGCGCCCATGCTGGCGCGCCGATCCCTCAGTCGTGACGATCGGCGTGTAGGCACCGGTCTTCGTCACCGTTGCCTTCGTCGCGGTCCAGGCAAATGCTCCGGACTTCGCATCGAATCCGACCGGCAGCACGTCGCCCGGATTCACGCCGATACCGGCGGCATATCGCCCGTACGCCGTGTGTCCGAGGCCGAAGGCCATGGCGACCGTGTCCTTGTGGATGCCCATGAACACGTACGCCGGTGCCTCCACGGCGCCCTGCGCCGTCTTGACCCGAAGAATGTCGCCCGTATCCACACCCAGCTTCGCAGCGGTCTGCTGATTGATCTCGACCCACGACTGCCAGCAGATCTTGGTGACGGGATCGGGGAATTCCTGCAGCCAGGGCTTGTTCGCGCCGCTGCCATCGCCGAGCGATGCGGACGGATAGACGACGAGGTACATGTCGCCGTCGGTCTGACCGATCGGCGCGGCGGCTTTGGGAGTGGCTGCCGTGCGTCGCGGCGCCGTGGACGCCGCGACCGCTCCCGTCCCCACACCCTTTTCGAGCGCCAGCGTGAGGGCCGGGCTGCCGCCGGGATAGCGATCGATCAGCCAGCGCATGTAGTTCGGCGCCGCGAACTTCGACGCGATGCCAGGATTCGCCTTCGCCAGGGTGATCAGCACGTCCGCCGTCTGGCGCGTGTCGTACACGGGCGCCATTCCCGGCTGCTGCACCGAGATGACGTTCGCCATGGGCTGCGCATCGCCCCACGACTCGATCGCATGGTGATCCGGAAGGACGAGATGGCACAGCTCCGAGGTTTCATCCGGATAGCTGGAGAAGCTCACCGTGAATGGGATCTTCTTCAGCGCATCGGCGACCGCGACATTCTTGGGCATGGTGAACACGGGGTTCACGCCCCGGATCATCAGCAGCGGCACCTGGCCGACCCGCATGGCATCGATGGCCGCGTTGACGTCCGCATCCGTGGCGATGCCGTCGAAGCTCGTGATGGCACGATCGGGGAGCACCGTCGTGCCAACGGCGCCGAGCTGCGTGTTCAGCTCATTCACCGCGAGTGCCAGCTCCATGGCATCGCTCCCCGCGACACCGGAGAGCACGAGCGCGGGCCTGGCGCCGGTCAACTCGGCCCGGAGCGCCTGCAGCGTGGCAACCGGCACATCGCTCGCCGTCGCCGCGTCGTCGAGCGAGCCCTTGCCGGAAAGTGCGTTGGCGATCGCGAGCTCACTGCCCGGGCGGCAGGCAATCCACTGATCCGCGTTGCACCCGGTGAGCGAGCGGCGCGGTCCGATATAGACGAAGCGCGGCGCATCCGCGAGACGCGCGCGCGCATCGGCAAATTCCAGTTGCTGGGGCACGTTGGCGCCCCAGGCATCCAGAAAGTCCGCGCCAATGGACACGATGAGCCGGGCCGCGGTGAAGGCGAGCCAGGGCCACGACACGCCGTACGACTGGCGATTCGCCGCGATGACCGCGTTGTCCGCCAGGGGGTCCACGCTCAGATGCGCGGGCATTCCATACGCGGCGAGCCACCCGTCCAGAAACGCGGGAAAGCTGCCACTCTCGTGCCGGTTGAGAAAGAGGGCGCTCCCCGCCTGGCCGCTGGCCTGCACTGCGCCAAGTTGCTGCGCAAGAAGCTTGAGCGCCGCGTCCCACGTCGTGGCAACGAGCTGGCCGCTCGCGTTGCGCATCATGGGACCGCGATAGCGATCCGGATTGTAGAGTCCCTGCACCGCCGCCTGCCCGCGCGCGCAGAGCGCACCGCGATTGAGCGGATGGTCCGGATTGCCCTCGAGCTTGAACGTCCGGCCATCACGGGTCTCGAGCAACACGCCGCACCCCGCCGAACATTCGCGGCAGGTGGAGGCATAGTAGTTCGAGACCATGGGCACGGTCTCGTCCGGGTGATTGAGATAGGGGATCAGCTTCTCGACGCGATCCGAGCTGCACCCGATGGCCGCGGTCGTGACACCACCGGCGCCGAGGATTTTCAGGAACTCGCGTCGGCGCACGCCCGACGGCGTGGAATTCTCACTCATTCACGATTCCTAGTAATGACAGACACTGCAGTCGTAGCGGGCCTTCCACTTCGGATTCACGTTGCCCACGTGGCAGTTGATGCACCATCCCATGTTGAGCGACGCGTACTGATAGACGCGATTCATCTGCTGCACCTGCCCGTGGCAGGTCTGACAGGTGACGCCCGCGTTGATGTGGGGCATGTGGGCGAAGTTCACGTAGTCCGGCACGTGATGGATGCGAATCCAGGGCACGGGTTTCTTCTGCGCCCAGTACTTCTGCAGCGTGGCAATGCCTTCGCTCTTGCGCGCGGGGCGCCCGTTCATGGCCGGCCGGTTCGGACCGATGACCAGGTGGCAGCCCATGCACGTTCCCACGGCGGGCATGCCCGGATCGGGAGACTTGTTGGCGGAGAAGTGGCAGTAGAGGCAGTTCATCCCCAGCGTCTGCACGTGCGTGGGGTGCGGAAAGGCAATCGGTTGAATCGGTGACCGGCCCTGCGGCGACGACGCCGCGGAATACCCCCAGGCTCCTCGATCCTTGATCACCGTGTCAGGCTGCTGCGTGGCTCCGGTGTACGCGGACAGGAGCACAGCAACCACCGCCAGAGCGGCGAGCCCTGGCACTACGGCCCGCTTCCTCCTCTTCGTCATCGCTGCCTATCGGGATATAGGGGCGGAACTTCGCCCGTCGCGTGAGACATCACACGCAGAGAGCCGAACGCGGCGGAATCTGTTTCGACCGGCTGCGTGGCGCAAGGGGACGCGCTAGTGTTGTGCGATCACCTCGCGCAGCGTAGTGACATCAGCGAGTTGAGCATCACGCACATCATCCGGAAGCAGCTCGAGATTCGCGCGCGGCGTCTGCGTGAGACGCAATGGCCACGCGCTGCCGTACACGAAGCGCTGTGCACCGATGGTGCGAAACAGATGCGCAAGCTCATCCTCGGGAGGGCCCCAGATCCACGAGATGTCCCACCACAGTCGGGCCTGCTCCTGTGGCGTGAGTCCCCAGTGCACTTCCTCGATGAGCGCGCGCCCCGCACAGGTGACGAGCACGCGAACACGATCATCCGCGCGCACGAGCGCGCGTATGGCCGCGCCGGAAAGATCACCTGCACTGTCCATCCAGTGTCGCTGGCGCAAATCCTCGAATCGGACGGTGAGCAGCAGCGGCACGTTCAGCGTGCCGCAGGCCGACGCGAGTTCCATCATGGGCGACGCGTGGGGGCCCATCCCCCACTGCGCCGGATACGCGCGAATCGCGACGGCGTCGCGCTGCATCAGTTCCGCCAGCGTCTGTTCCCAGCGCGGCCAGTCGGGACGCACCGCCGGAACGGGGTGCAGCACGCCACGGTGCGGGGCGAGTGCCGTGAACAGCGCATCGTTCCCCGCGATGGGGTCGCGATAGTACGCGGACGGCAGATGGCCGACCCACGCGGCCGCAATGCCCTCGCGCTCCAGCACGCGCGCCAGGACGTCCGCCTCCGGGTGCGGCACGTGTCGAAACGGGAAGCCGCCAATGAACGTGTTGACGTCGGTCGTCATTCAGCGATGCTCCGCCATCATGGCGGTGTCGGCGGTGAGTGCGCCGCGCGTACCCGGCAGGGCATCCGGCGGAAACACGCGCACCGCGTTGCGCCACCCAATGTGCGCGATGCCCTCCGGCGTGACGCCCGCCGCGGCCAGCGCGCGCAATTTGGCGAGTCCGGTTTCCATGGTGATGTCGCTTCCCCAGAGCAGCCGCTCGACACTCACCGCGCGGATGGCGTCATCGAGCATGCCGCGATCCACACCGCTGCCCGAAAGATCGAGATACACGTTGGCGATGTCCTCCACGGCCGCGAAGGTGTGCCGGTAATCGCCGCCACCGCCAATGTGCGCCAGGATGAACGACACATCCGGATGCCGCCGTGCGAGTCGGCCGAGATCCACGCCGTCGGAGATCTCCTGTGCCGGCCACTCGCGCGTGCGATGCTGCCAGATGTGATGCAGGACGGGCCAGCCGCGCCGGCCGGCATCGGCCGCGACCGGATCGAGCAGCGGATCGTCCGCGCGGCGGCTGGCCGCCAGCTTGAGTCCAATCGCGCCACCCTCCGCGCAGCGCGCCATCTCCTCCAGTGCGTGCACCGTATGATTGGGATTCACCGTGACGTAGCTGCGCACACGCGCCGGCTCACGCTCCTGCAGTGCCAGCATTTCCGTATTCCCCAGCGTCACATCACGTGGCGATGGGAAATACGTCGGTGAGGTAAAGCCGAAGGTGCCGAGCATGGAGGCGACGTGCACCGATATGCCCATGCGCGTGCCGGCGCGAAGGCGTGCCTGATTGCGCGCCTCCCAGTCGGCACGCCCGCAGGAGCGATGCAGGAAGTGCGCGTGCACGTCCACCAGCGGGCCAATGCCAGCCAGTGGCACAGCCTGCTCACGCTCCACGCGCTTCGTCCCGGATCTGCACGAGCGCCTCGCTGGCCGCCGTCTCGATGGCCGCGATGGCGTCGTCGTCGTGCGCCGTGCTGGCGAAGTTGTACGCGCCACGCTTGAACAGCACGCCGCGCTGCAGGGCCAGCTCGCTGAAGCGCGTGCGCTGGTCGTCCCGCTCGAAATCCATGAGCCACATGGGATCGAGCCCGCGCACGTGTACGCCCGGAATGGCCGATGCGGTGATGGCCCGCTCGACCGCGCCGCGCATTTCCGCTCCCACCTCGGCCAGGGCCTCACACACCTCGCCGCGCGCGTGCCATTCGAGCACCGCCCACGCGGCGGCCAGCGCCGACGCCTCGCTCGCGAGGGTGGATGAGATCCACGTGTCCTCGGCGGCGCACATCACCGCGCCCTTTCCCACCACCGCGGACAGCGGGAAGCCATTGGCGAGCGCCTTGCCGAACACCGCGAGATCGGGAGTGATCTTCGACAGCTCCTGATACCCCCCGGTTCGCAGACGGAATCCGGTTTTCATTTCATCGAAGATGAGGACGGCGCCCAGATCCGCGCACAGTTGCTGCGCGCTCAGGACCCAGGCCTCCGACGGGAGCCGCTCGATCACCGGCTCGAGGACGATGGCGGCGAGCGTATCCCCGGCGGCGTGCGCGGCGGCTTCGAGCGCGGCAATGTCATCGAAGGGCACGGCTTGAACGTCCGCGTGCGCGCCCACCGGCACGCCGGCCGCCTGCGTCCACCAGTCGAGCCAGCCAAAGTATCCGCACCCGACCACCGTCGAGCGACCCGTGTGAGCGCGCGCGATGCGCACCGCGGCAGCCACGCCTTCGGCGCCGCTCTTGAGGAAGCGGACCTGCTCGGCGCACGGGATCACATCACGCAACCGGTCGGCGAGCTGCACCTCGAGCACATGCGAGAGACCGGATACGTTGCCCGCGCGCACCGCATCCGTGACCGCCTGCGTCACCGCTGCATCGGCGTAGCCAAGCGCGACCGCACCGAGTGCCATCGTGCAGTCCACGATTTCCTCGGCATCAGGCGTGATGAGCCGGCAGCCCGATGCGCTGGCGAAGTGCGCCGGACCGAAGGTGGTGTCCGGTCCGTAGAGCGCGGCGGGACGTTTGCTCCCGGTGGACGCACCGCCGGGAATCACCACGGCTGCACGCGAGCGGAAGTCTGCGCTGGAACGCTGAATTACGAGCGGGAGCGACATGACTCGAAGTATCGGAGCGCCGCGCGACGAGTCAAGAGCCGCGCGACGAGTCAAGAGCTGCGCGACAATCGCGTGACGGTATGCACGACCTCGATGGCCATGGCGCGCACGAGCTCGACCTCGCGTGCATCCGGAGCCGCGCGCATCACGAGCGAGCGCACGGTACGCAGAATGAGCTCGGAGTTGCGCGTGCGGAAAAAATCCACGGCGCGCAACGCGTGGTCCACATCCTGGAAGAGGCGTTCACACTGCGCCGCGGTTGCGGCCGGCGCGTCCTTGCGCGGCGGCGCCAGTACACGGGACGCGGCTGGCACGGCGACGTGCAGCTCGTAGAGCGCGATCAGCACGGCCTGCGCCAGGTTGAGCGATGCGTGCGACGTCGTGGGAATCGTCACGATTGCATGCGCACGATCGAGCTCGTCATTGGCGAGACCGCGATCCTCGCGTCCAAAGAGCAGCGCGACTGGGCCGGCTCGCGCCGCCGCGAGCACGGCGGTGGTCATGCTTCGGGGGTCGAGCATGCGCCATTTGGCGGCGCGACGACGCGCCGTGAAGGCGGCGACATAGGTACAGTCAGCGAGCGCGGCGTCGAGCGCATCGAAGTGGCGAATTGCCGACACGATGTCGCGCGTGTCGTGGGCCACGCGCTCGATGTCAGCGGGATCATAGCTGGCGGGGCGCACGAGATCGAGCCGCGTCACGCCCATGTTCTTCATGGCGCGCACGACCGCCGCCACGTTCACGGGATCGCGGGGCTCACACAACACCACCCGCAGGCGCGAGAGTGGCAGCTCAGACATGCAGCTCAGACATCAGGGAGTCGAAAACGGAGAAAATACGCCGCGTCTTCGCGGTCGCCGCGCAGAAAGGTGGTCTCACCCCTCGCGCCGCTCAGCACGAGCTGTCCCCGGCGTCGAGTGCGGCCCGGCACCATGTCGTTCACCACCACCTCGAGACCGAACGCGTCCCCACCGGACTCGCCGAGGGCAGCGAGTGGAATGGCAAAGCGCATGGTGTAGCCGGCCGCGGCGCGTGCCCACGACCCGACGCACGAAATGTCGCGGCGCATTCCGTCCACGGTACGCATCCGGACCGTTCCGTCAGGCGCCGGCACCGCGAGCCAGCCTGCCGGCGCAGTCCAGCGCGCCGCGGCAAGATAGAGCTGCGCGCCATCACTGTGGATGTCGGGATCTTCATTGTCGAGCTCCGGGTCCGGCGCGTTCGCATCGCGGAAGACGAGCGGAGATTTCCGGACTGCAACGATGACGATGAGGGTCGTGTCGTCCACGCTCAGTTGCACCACGGCCGCGGGGCGCCCGGCCTCGACCCAGTTCTGTTCGGACCTGCGGTACGCGTCCGCGCCGAGATCGAAGCGAAGCGGTGCGTCGGGCGCGCGCGGCACCAACGCGGGCGGCGCCTGCGCGGCAGGCGACGGCGCGGGTGGCGGCGGCACCGGACTCGTGCGCGAACCATCGAGGGTGATGCTGCTGCGGGCCCCGGCCGATTCGAGCGCGATGTGCCACTGCGCGCCTCGCACACCGTGTTCGTGCCGCTCGCCGCGCACCATCTCGACACGGAGCGTGTCGCCCATGGCGTCGACGCGTGCGATGCCGCCCCTGAAGTCCCAGACTACGTGGACGACACCAGTGGCGGCGCGTGCACACACGAGTACGAAGTCGGCGGGGCCGCTCCCGGGTGCGCCGGGACCGCGCAGGCGCCACCACGTCGCGGCACGACTCACGGTTGCCCACGCGCGAACTGCGCCACTCCGCTTCAGGAGAACCGTCGCGTCGGCATCCACCGACGCGGCGCTCGCACCGGTAATGAACGAAAATCCGTCCTCGCGCGCCGGACTGCCATCGAAGGACGCGGATTGCAGCGGGTTGATCCCGTCGAGCTCGGCGTCAATATGCAGCGGCAGGGCGAAGGACACGACACGATCCGCGCTCCATTCGAGGCGATCCACCAGATAGTCCGGCATCATCACCAGTGACCGGCGCACCGCGACATCGAGGGCGATGCCGCCCTGCGGTACGGCGGCATCGACCCACCCCACGGCGCCGCGCTCATCGTACGCGCGCAGCGTGCCGTTCACCACGGCCTGCGAGCGGCCGTCAATGAGCGGCGCGTTGTGGGCGAGCGTGCTCCGATACCAGAACAGCGTGGGATCCACATACGAGCCCGTTCCCACGTCGTCGAGCCAGCGTTCGGATTCCACCGCAACGAGGAGATTGAGACGATCGGGGTGCCCGTGGCCACCACCAGCGTGGCCGTAGTCCAGTGCCGTGTAGATGCGACCGGCGTCGCGCCGCAGCACCGCGATACCCTGCGACTCGAGCAGGGCGGACCGAGCCCGTGCACGCTCGAGCAGCGGCAGATTTTCGCGCGCAAAGAGCAGCGAACGCCATCCCAGGTCGGCGCGCGACAGGGCGGACGCTGGCTCGTTGCGCTCAGACTCCGCCGTGGAACGCCAACGGCCGGTGTCTCGATGGGCAACCGGTGAATGCTCGTACAGCTCCCACAGCGCGCCACAGAGGCGCGGATCCTCGCGTCGCGCGAGCCCGAGCTCGCACGATTCGGCAAAGCGCCATTGGCGGAGCGAGATGGCGTACTGCGAGTCCCGGCGCGCCGGAAACGTGAAGTCTGGCAGCGCGGTGAGCAGCGGGGTGGCGAAGGCCGACTCGAACCGCTCCAGCAGTGCGGCCGGGATGTGCACGCCGAGCCGTTCGCTCATGACGACGGCGTACCACAACCCCCGATGCGCGAAGAAGTGGTAGTTCTCGCCTTCGTACCAGGTGCCGTCGGGCAGAAGGGCGTCGGCGAGCAGTGCGAGCAGACCGGACGGTGCCGCGATGGCTTCCCTGGCGGCGTCCGGTTCGCCGAGCAGCGTGTGCGCGGCGATGCGTGCCGCGGTGTTCCAGACCTGCCGATTGGAGAGATGCTCGTCGAACGACGCGATGAGCTGCAGGCTGGGTTGGAGAACGCGTTCCCGTACCATCGCGCCGAGGGCGTCGCGCTTCCCGTCCGCCTCGAGGAGATCGAGGGCAACGCAGAGCTGGAGCAGCCAGATGGATTCGAGGTACGTCGAGAAAAACGGTCGCGTGGGCCCGAGCACGTTGTCCTGATTGGGGTAGCGCAGATACTGCTCCGCGTAGCCCTGGAGAATGTCACGCGCGAGCGCGCCCGCGGCGGCGTCGCCGCACAGCACGTGCAACGCCGCCCCGTGAACGGCACGCTCAGCCAGCCAGAGCTGGTAGAACGTGATCCACCAGCGGTCGTGCCGCTCGCCGCGGTGAAGCTCGCCACCCACGGGGCAGCGATGCGCGTGCGGCGAGAACGGATCGAAATCCAGCGCGCACCCGTGCTCCGCGCAGCGGCCGCCGTGGCGAGAGAGCAGCGCCTTCCGGGTCGGAATGGCGATGCCCGCGGCGATCACGCGCTGCAGATCCGTCCGCAATGACGCAGCGAGCGGCGCCAGCGTGGACTGCGCCGCGATGCGTCGCCGCGCGAGCGCGCCGGCGTCGAGCAGCAGGGTCATCGCGCTGCCGCCACGGATGTCGAGTCCGTCACGCGCCAATCGTGCAACGTCACCAGCTCGCCGCGCAGATCCATACGAACGCCCGTCAATCGCCGGCTGAGCCCCTGCACGCCGCGCGAGTGATAGACCCAGACGGCCGGTGCGTCGCGCGCGAGTTCGCGCTGCACCGCGTACCAGGCGTCGCGCGCCGCTGGCCCCTCGGGTGCGGTGCGTGCCCGTTCCAGCAGCGAATCCAGCGCCGGCGTGTGGAAGCCAGCGTAGTCGAGCGCACCGCCCGCCTGGCGTGAATCGTACATGGCCGAGAGATACGAAAGTGACACGTCACCCGGAATTCCCGTGAACAGCGCATCGAAGCGGCGCGGCGTGGCCCGGGCTTCGGCAAGAAATGAAGCCATTTCCCGCTGGCGAATCTCCATGCGGATTCCCACCGCCGCGAGATCTGCCTGCAGCAGTTCCTCCACCGCGTTATCCGCGCCGCCCACCGTCAGCAACTGGAAGGAGAACCTGCGCCCATCGCGAGCCCGTATTCCAGCCGCATCCCGGCGCCACCCCGCGGCGTCGAGCAACGAGTCGGCGCGCGCTGTATCCAGCCGGGCGCTGGCCGGCAGCGCGCTGTCCGGCAAAGCGTAGGGGTGACCGGACGGGACCGGTCCGGCGGCAGGCGTGCCATAGCCCGCCAGCGCGGCAGCAATCACGCGCTTTCGGTTGATCGCCATCCCAATGGCACGGCGGACGCGCACATCGTTGAAGGGGGCGCGCAAGACGTTGAAGATGATGCCATTCGCCTGCAGGACAGGGTACTCCAGCACGCGCAGTGCCCTGTCCCGCGCAACGAGCTCCGCCATGAAGGGCGCAATGCCCGCGACATCCAGCTCACCACTCACCAGCCCGGCGAACTTCGTGGATGCTTCGTCCACGACGACCACGACCAGTCGCGCGATGTGCGGCGGGCCGCCCAGCGCAACGGGGAAATCCGGATTGCGGGCGAAGACCCAGCGCTCGCCGGGACGACGCTCGACAAAGCGGAACGGCCCGTTGCCGACGGGATGCGTCCCGAATGGCGCGCTCCGCATCGCGGCATGCGGCACCGTGCCGAGCACGTGGCGCGGAACGATGGGCAGCTCGCAGAGCACGAGCGGGAAGTGCGGCTGCGCGTGGGCGAAGTGCAGCATGACCGTCGTATCGTCCACGGCACTCACTTGCTTGAGGTCCGCAAGGTCGGCGTAGCGCGGGTAGCCCGTGGCGGGATCGCGCGCCGCGTCGAGTGTGAAGACGACATCGCTCGCGGTCGTGGGAACACCGTCCTGCCACGTGAGGCCGGGCGTGAGGGAAAAGGAAAGCTGGCGCCGGTCGGCGGACCACCACCAGCGTTTCGCGTAATACGGCGCCGCCTGCAGCGAGTCATCGTATCGGGCCAGCGTCACGAAGAGAGCGTACCGCTGGATCTGCCGCGCAAGCGGATGCACGGTGACGAGCGGATTCGCCGATTCGAGGTCGGCCCCGGACGCGTAGACCACGGTGCCCGGGTCGCGCCGGCTCGCGGCACATCCGGCCCCCGCTCCCCACGCCGCCAGGGCCGCGAGGCCGGTGATGGTTGACGCGATCCGCCCGCCGCGCATCATCACGCGATGCGCGTGCTCGTTGGCCGTCTGGCCCAGTCGGTCCTGCTGCTCTGGATCGTCGCCACTCTCACCTTTCTCCTGATGCGCGCAGCGCCGGGCGATCCCGCGGCACTGCTGATTGCACCGTCCGCCTCGGCCGCGGACGTCGCACGGGCGCGTGCCGAGCTGGGGCTGGACCGGCCGCTGCCCGTGCAATATGCGCGGTGGGGACGCACGCTGCTCGAAGGAAAGCTGGGGGAGAGCTTCGTCACGCGGGAGCCGGTGTCGGTCATGCTGGAGCGCGCGCTGCCCGTCTCGCTCGGTCTTGGCCTGTCGTCACTGCTGATGACGTTCCTCGTGGGCATTCTCGTGGGAACGGTGCAGGCCGCGCGACGGGGCGGGCCGCTGGACACCACGCTCACCGTGGCGTCCACCGCGGTGTACGCGGCGCCGAGCTACTGGCTCTCGCTCGCACTCGTCGCGCTGTTCACCTATGGCGCGGCGCGATGGGGATTCCCGCCCGCGTTTCGTCTGCCGGCGTTCGGCATGCGCGACCCCGCCGGCGGTGCATCGGGGTGGAGCGCGCTGCCGGACCTGATGCGGCATGCGATTCTGCCGGTCTTTACGCTCACCGCGATCGGAGCCGCGGGCATCGCGCGCTACTCGCGCACGCTCGTGTCGGACGTGGCCGGCCACGCGTTCGTGCAGACCGCGCGAGCGAAGGGCGTGTCCAGTGCGACGTTGTACCTGCATCACGTGCTGCGCAACGCGCTGCCTTCCCTGGTCGTGCTGTTTGCGCTGGCGCTGCCGGGCGTGCTCGCGGGATCGGTCTTCGTGGAGACCGTGTTCGCCTGGCCCGGCATGGGACGGCTGCTGGTGAGCTCGATTCTCGCGCGAGATTATCCCGTGGTGATGGGTGCCACGGTGCTGTATGCGGCGCTCGTGATTTTCGCGAACCTTGCGGGCGACCTCGCACTGCCGGTCCTCGATCCGAGGCGGCGAAGCTGATGCCACACTGGGGGCCGACGACCTGGCGCGTGCGCTGGGCGACCGTGCTGCTCGCGGCGCTCGTGATTGGCGCAGTGCTGGTGCCGATCATCTCGCCGACGGATCCGCGCGCCATTGGCGACGTGCTCGTCACGCGACTCCTTCCACCATTCGCGCGCGACAGCGCCGGTCACGTCCATCTGCTGGGCACGGATCGCTTCGGACGCGACCTGTTCACCCGAATGATGCTGGCGGGGCGCGTCTCGCTGCTGGTCGGGCTGCTGGGCGCCCTGCTGGCGGGCGGAGCCGGTATTCTCGTGGGCGCGGTGGCGGCATGGCGCGGTGGCGCGCTGGACCGCGTGGCGATGGCGATTGGCGACGCACTCCTCGCCATCCCGAGGCTGGTTCTCCTGCTGGTGTTCGCTGCGCTCTGGGCTCCGGGTGCGACGATGGTCGTGGTCGTGCTGATGGCGACCGGCTGGATGGGCGTGGCGCGCCTCGTGCGTGCGGAGGTGCTTGGCGTGCGCACACAGAGCTACGTCGAGGCAGCGATGGCACTGGGCGCGCGGCCGGGCCGCATCCTCTGGCGACACGTGCTACCCAATGCGCTGAGTGCCGCCACGGTGGCCATCACCCTTGGTGTGGGCAGCGCCATTCTGCTGGAGAGCGGACTCTCGTTCCTGGGCCTCGGCATCCAGCCGCCGGAGCCCAGCTGGGGGAACATGATCGCGGGCGGACGCGACGCCATCGTCACCGCTCCCTGGGTCGCGCTCTCGCCCGGCGTGGCGCTCATCCTGACCGTGCTGGCGTGCACGCTGCTGGGCGATGCGCTGCGCGATCGGCTGGCGGGCGAAGAGACGATCACGATACGAGCGCGGGGGTGACTGCGGCATCCCCCGATGTCTCGTCGCCGCGGCTCACGAGAACCGTCACGATCTCCCCGGGGCCGGCACGGAAGTTCACGCGATTGCCGTCCACCTCCAGCTCGTGCAGTGGCGTCTCATCCAGACGCGCGCGTCGCGCGGCCGCGACGGGGAAGGCGACCTGCCAGCTCCCCTGTACTTCGTGACGACGTCGATTCACGCAGCGCAGCACAATGTCCGTGCCGCTCTCCGCCTGCTTGATGGACGAACACACGAGCCCCTCCCCTTGCAGCGCGAAACCAATCACATCGGCGGGCACCGTCACGAGGAAGCGGAGGGTGCTGCCCTCCAGCGGCAGCAGCACGTCTGCCGCGACGCGCTCGACGAGATCCAGCGCCGCAGCGCCGGTCGCATGCGCCAGAATGGCGAAGCTGGCCTGGAACGGCCCGAGCGACTGTGCTTCCGGCGTGGGCAGCGGCCAGCCGGCGTGGCCCGGCCGCTCGGGGAGATCCGGGCGCGAAAGCTCACCCACGGCGCGCAGCAGCGTGATGGCGACGCCACCCGCCGGCGTGACCTCGTATTCGGCGAGGCCGTCCGAATAGATCGTCATGGCGCTGTCTTGCGCGACGACCGTGACATGGCGCGCGAGTGGCGCCGTCCGCGGCGGGGTTTCCGCGGCGCCCGGTCGCACGGGCACCCGCGTCCGCTCGACGACGGCGAAGGCAGCATCCGCCTGCACGGTTCCGCCGGCGAGGCCGGTGGCGAAGACGATACGCAACCGGTGGTCGGCGCAGCCGTTGTCGCCCCAGACATGCACGCGCAGGAACGGCGCACCCGCATCGAGTACCAGCGACGCGTGCACCGTGAGCGCACGCGTGGCGCGCGCGCGGGCATCGCGGTGGCTCTCCACCGGGACATGCAGCCGCCACGACGCGCGCAATTCTGCACGCAGCGGGCCCTCGTGCATCACGTGCGCGCCCAGGAATGTGACCGGCACAACCACGGGCGATCTCGGCGAATGCGTGTACAGGTCCCCCACGTCGCCCACATCCTCGAACCCGATCAGCGACTCGCAGGTGAACGGCGCGTCCCGCGACGTGAATCGCACGGCGCCGTCCGGAAGGACCTCGACGCGCAGTGCGGCGTTCTCCATCCAGTGTGCGCCTGCGAGCACCGCACGAGACTCGGGTATGGCGGGCGTTGCCGTCTCCGCCGTCGCATCAATGCTCAGCGCGGTCAGTCCGCAGGCCGGCGCGGCATCGACCCAGGCGACCGCGTGAATCACCCGGACCACGTCGTTGACCGGATAGTGACGCGGCGCCTCCACGCGGTCATGGCGACGCGACGCGCCGAGCAGCTGCAGCGGCACCGTTCCGTTCCGGAGCATGAACGGCGTGTCCGGTGCATCCACGGCGCGAAATCCGGCCGAACCGGGCCCCACGGGTGCGGGGCGCACGACGCGCACGACGTCAATGTCAGCGACGCCGCTGCGCGGGCGCGCGCACCGGTTGCGCACGAGAACGGCGGAGCGCCACTCCTCCCGACGGCCATGCACCGCATCAGGATCGACACCAGCCAGCGCCAGCAGCGCATCCTCCCGGAGACCGCACGCCTGGGCCTCGGCGTCGTCCAGCCGCGCATCCATGGCGCGCGCTACCGTATCGGACGAGCACCCGCAGAGCGTATCGTGGGGCTGGCACAGCAGCAGCGTGCGCCACGCCGAATGCACGAGCGGGCGTTGATCGACCTGCGATCGCGCCCACAGGAGTGCGGCCCATGGTTCGACGTCGGCAGTCAGGAGACGCTCGGCCAGGGCGTAGCGGCGCTTCTGCGCCGCGCGCGAAGCGAACGTACCCTGGAGAGTCCATGCATATCCATACGAATCGCGCAGCTCACCTCGCACGACCGGGAGGGTGGCATCGGCAGCGCGTCGCACGACGCGCCCGGCAAATTCGGCCAGCGAGCTGCGGCTCACGACCGCCGGGCGCGCGGCACGCGCGAGGGCGCTCACGGCGGCGGCCAGGCCACGCTGCCGGGCGTGATGATCGGCACCGCTGGGAAGGAGTGCGACGCCGAGAGTGGCCCGCGGCTCGAGCACGTCGCGCACGCGGGCCCAGCGCAACGCCGCGGCGCTGTCTGCATCGGGCAGGGCGGAGCCGAATTCGTAGCCATCCGGCGGCAGATGATACAGCAGCACGGTCGACCCATCGGGCGCGCGCCAGCGCACCGAGTCACCGGGAGGCCACGTGGGTCCGCCATAGCCGCGCCAGAGGATGATCAGCGGGAATCCGAAACCGCTCGCGATTGCCGGGAGCATGGCGGGATGCCCGAACGCGTCAGGTGAATAGAGTACCGGCGGCGAGTCGGCGTGCAGCCGCCGGAGCACGTGACGCCCCTCGAGCAGATTGCGCACCAGGGCTTCGCCTGAGGGGATGAGCTCGTCGCCCAATACATACCACGGACCGGCCTCGAGCGCGCCGCGTTGCAACGCCTCGCGAAGCGCATCGCGCCGCTCGGGGCGCACTGCCAGGTAGTCATCGAGCAGCACCGTCTGCCCATCGAGCAGGAAGGCGGCGTCCGGTAGTTCCGGCGCATCGAGCAGCTCATCCAGCAGCGCGACGAGACGCTGGCGGAACCGTCCCACCGGGTGGTACCACTCGCGGTCCCAGTGCGTGTGAACCACCACGCAGACGTGCAGCGGGTGAAAGGCGTCAGCGGTCATGGGGTGTGCAAGGGAGCGTGCATGGCATCACGCCGGAGGAAGGTAATTGCCATCGTCACGTGCGCGCCAAACCGCGTAGGGGACCGTTGACCCGCGCCTCGCGGCTATGGATGTTCATGAAGCGCCCGTTCACCTCCACTTCCCATGGAATTCCATGCACGGCCTCGCCGATCTGTGGCATCGCCTGACCGACGTGTCCGCCCTCATTCGCTGGGGCGGCTATTCCGCGATCACCATGATCATCTTCGCGGAAACCGGATTGTTGATCGGGTTCTTCCTGCCGGGCGACTCCCTGATGGTGACCGCGGGACTGCTGGCATCGAGGGGATTTCTGAACGTGTACGTCCTGGGCGGGTTGTTGTCCGTGGCCGCGATTGTGGGGGACTCGGTGGGTTACGCGATCGGGCATGCAGCCGGACCGCACATCTTTACCCGGGAAGATTCCTGGTTCTTCAACAAGAAGCACCTCTACCGTGCCCATCAGTTCTATGAGAAGCATGGTGGCAAGACGATCATACTCGCACGGTTCATGCCCATCATCCGGACGTTCGCTCCGGTCGTGGCGGGTGTTGCCGACATGAGCTACCGGCACTTCATTGCGTACAACGTGGTGGGCGGACTGGGCTGGGTATGGAGCATGCTCTTCATCGGATATTTCCTGGGCCGCTACATCCCGGGCGTCGACAAGCATATTGATGTCGTCATCGCTATCGTGATCCTGCTCTCGCTCCTGCCGGGATTCATCGGCTGGATGCGACAACGCCGCGCGCCGTCGGTGTCCACCGATGGGAGCGCCCCCTGAAGTTCGTACGATAATTCCGGAGGAAAGACCCATGGCTTTCACACTTCCGCCGCTGCCCTACGACTACGCTGCGCTCGAACCGAACATCGACGCGCGCACCATGGAGATTCACCACACGAAGCATCATCAGGGCTACGTGAACAATCTCAACGCGGCGCTGGAAAAGGCACCCGCGCTGCAGAGCAAGTCGCTGGATGCACTCGTCAGCGACCTCAGCGCCGTACCCGAGAGCATTCGCACAGCGGTACGCAACAACGGCGGCGGGCACTGGAACCACAGCATGTTCTGGACGATCATGGCTCCCAAGGCGGGCGGCGATCCTGCCGGGTCGTTCGCGGAGGCGCTCAAGCGTTCCTTTGGCGACGTCGCGAAGTTCAAGGACCAGTTCAATGCGGCAGCGTCCAGCCGGTTTGGTTCCGGATGGGCCTGGGTGACAGCCGACGGATCGGGTGCCCTCAAGATCGAGAGCACACCGAATCAGGACAATCCCCTGATGGAGGGCCGGTATCCGGTAATGGGCGTGGACGTGTGGGAGCACGCGTATTATCTGAAATACCAGAATCGCCGCGCCGACTACCTTGCCGCATGGTGGAACGTCGTGAACTGGGGCGCAGTGGCGAAGCGCTTCGAGGGGAGGGGGAGGTAAGACGGGAGCCGGTAGCTGGTTTAGCGACGGTAGCTCGTAGCTCGTAGCTGGTAGCTGGAGGCCCCACGCCTTTCCAGCTACCAGTCACCATGGTCAACTACCCGCCCCCAACCACCAGATCGTCAATCCCCTCCTCGCCGGAGGCACGGGGGACGGCGGCAGGCCGGCGTCTGGACAAGTGGCTCAGAATGGGCGGCGGGATGAACGTCGTCACCATGACCATGATGGCGATCGCGCTGAAGAGACTCACATCGAGCGCGCCGGTTGCGAGACCCATCTGCGCGAAGATCAGGCCGACCTCACCACGCGGGATCATCGCGACACCGACCAGTGCCTTGCTTCCGCGGAACCACCACGGCGCATAGCCGGCCACGAACTTCCCCACGAGCGCGACCACGATGAGTGCGCCACCGGTCAGCGCCACATGTCCATGCGCCAGGGTGCGGACATCCACCGCTGCCCCGACGGCCGCAAAGAAAATGGGCACGAAGAAGTGGCCCAGCGTCGTCACCTTGCTCTCGATGGCTTCGCGCTGCGGGGTCCGATGGAGCACCAATCCCGCGGCGAATGCACCGATGATCGATGCGGAATTGGCTTCTGCGGCGAGCCACGCCATGAAGAACGCGAATGCCAGGGCCAGGACGCCCAGGCTGCCCTCGGTTTCGAGGTGCACCGCGGCACGAAAGAGCGGCGGCGCAACCCTGCTGCCGATGACCAGTGCAGCGACAATGAACCCCACGGCCGCCGCGGTGCTGAGCCCCACGCCCATCGCACTCACGGACACACCGCTCGCCAGCGCGCTCACGACCGACAGAATGATGAGTCCCACCACATCATCCAGCACGGCTGCGCCGAGCACCACCTGTCCTTCCCGCGTTTCGAGCTGTCCCAGATCCGAGAGCACCCGTGCGGAGATGCCGATCGACGTTGCGGTGAGCGCCGCGCCGCAGACAATGGCGGGCACCGCGGCCAGACCCATGAGATGGGCGGTGCCTGTGCCGAGTGCAAACGGCACCGCGACCCCGACGAGTCCCACCGTGACCGCGACGCTTCCGACGCCGAGCAGCGAGCGCAGATCCGTGTGCAAGCCGATCTCGAACAGCAGCACGAGAACCCCGATCTCGGACAACGCATGAATCACCGGATCGCCGGGCTGAAGCACGCCGAGCAGCGACGCTCCGAGCAGCACGCCCGCGAGCAATTCGCCGAGCACTGCGGGCTGGCCAATGCGTTGCGCCAGCTCGCCGAGCAGCTTGGTCGCGAGCAGCGTGGCGACGAGAACGGCGAGGAGGGGCATTAAAGCGGTAGTTGGCAGCTGGTAGCTGGTTTAGAGGCGGTAGCAGGTTGAGAAGCGGTAGCTGGTTTAAAAGCAGTAGCTGGTTTCGAAGCAGTAGCTGGTTTGGACGCGCCAGCTGGTAGCTGGAAGGGCATGGGAGTGCAGCTACGAATCATCAGCTACTGTTTCTAAACCAGCTACCAGCTACCAACTACTTCCGCCAACTAATCCCCCTCCAGATACGTGTAGCCTTCGAGCCCAGCGACGTAGTCCGCGATGAACGTGTTCGCCTCCTGGCGGGAGAGCGATTTCGCGGCGCTCACCTTGCGGCGGAAGAGCGTCAGCAGATCAGACGCGCGGAACTGCACGTAGTTGAGCACCTCGGTCACGGTGTCACCGTGCACGAGATCCGTGACTTCGTAGCCGGTGGGCGAAAGGCGCACGTGCACGGCGTTCGTGTCGCCGAAAAGATTGTGCAGGTCGCCCAGGATTTCCTGATACGCGCCAGTCAGGAAGATGCCCAGGATGTACTGCTCACCTGGGCGGACGGGATGCAGCGCCAGGTTCGGATGGCCGTTTCGCCCACCGGTGAACCGGTCAATCTTGCCGTCCGAATCACAGGTAATGTCCTGCAGCGTGCCGCGCCGCGTTGGCTCCTCGTCAAGGCGGTGGATCGGCATGATCGGAAAGAGCTGATCAATGGCCCAGCTGTCCGGCAGTGACTGGAAGACGCTGAAGTTGCAGAAGTAGCGGTCCACGAGCTGCGCTTCGAGATCCTCGATGATGTCCGAGTATTCCTCGCGATCCTTCTGCGCAATGCGCGCCACCGCGTTGAGGGTGGCGGCATGGAGCTGCTCCGCCAGCGCACGCCCGCGCAGCGACAGGACACCGCTGTTGAACAACGCGTGCGCGCGGTCCTTCAGGAAGGTCGCGTCGTGATAGACCTCGCGGACCGATCGGTTCGACACGGTCTCGTAGCCCTCCTTCAGGTCGTGGAGGATGGCGTGATCGTCCTCGTCGACCTCGGGAAGCACGATGTCCTGATGGCTGTCCACATCGATGACGTTGATCAGCAGCAGGGCGTGATGCGCGGTCAGTGCCCGACCGGACTCCGAGATGACGTGCGGCATCGGCAGGCCGGCTTCGCGGCAGGACTCCGCGAGCGTGTAGATCACATCATTCGCATACTCCTGCATGGAGTAGTTCACGCTGGCCGCAACCGTGGAGCCGGAGCCGTCGTAGTCGATGCCCAGGCCGCCGCCAACATCCACGTGCGTGATGTTCACACCGGCCGCACGCAGCTCGCCGTAGAAGCGCGCGACCTCCTGCAATCCCGACTTGATGTAGCGAATGTCGGTGATCTGCGATCCGAGATGGAAATGGATGAGCTTGAGCACATCCAGGCGACCGGCGGCCTGCAGTCGGTCCACGACCTTGATCAGTTCGCTCGCACTCAAGCCGAACTTGGACTTCTCGCCGCCGCTTTCCGCCCAGCGCCCGAATCCCTCCGACGCGAGCTTGATGCGCACGCCGGCAGTCGGCTGCACGTCCATCTCGTCCGCGATGCGCAGCAACGTGTCGAGCTCCGCAACCTGTTCGATCACGATGAAGACCTGATGCCCGATCTTCTGGCCCATCAGGGCAAGGCGCATGAACTCCTCGTCCTTGTAGCCGTTGCACACGATCATGTGATTCACGGACTCACTCAGCGCGAGCACGGCCTGCAGCTCGGGCTTGCTCCCGCATTCGAGACCGACGCCGTAGGGCGCGCCCCACTGCACGATCTCCTCGACGACATGGCGCTGCTGGTTCACCTTGATCGGGTAGACCAGGGTGTACGCGTTCTCGTAGCCGAACTCCGCGATGGCGCGCTGGAATCGGCTGCTCAGCGTTTCGATCCGGGACCGCAGGATATCCGAGAAGCGCAGGAGCACCGGAAGCCCGACGCCCTGTTCGGCGAGATCCGTGGTCAGCTCGTAGAGATCGAGCGCGCGCTCGGGGTGCGACTTGTCGGGACGCACGACCATGTGCCCCCGATCGTCAATGTCGAAGAAACCGATTCCCCACCCTTCCACGTTGTAGAGCGCGCGGGAATCGTCGATGGTCCAGGGCGCTGCCGATTCTGTCGGCGCCGCTTCGATGTGCGTTGCCATAGGCCGCGAAGTTTACGTGATGCGCCGCGGCGCGTGTAGGGTCAACTGGTCACGGAAAGAGATGCCGCATGGCCCAGGCGTCGCCGGCGCGCTCATAGAGGAGGCGCTCGTGCAGGCGCGATGGCCGATTTCGCCAGAACTCGATGCGCGCCGGCACGACGCGCAGCCCGCCCCAGTATGGCGGGCGCGGTACGTCCACTCCCGCGAATCGCGCCTCCACCTGCTGCACCCGCGCGGCCAGCTCGGCATCATTCGCGAGTGGCGCGCTTTGCCGGGACGCCCAGGCGCCGATCTGACTGGCGCGCGCGCGCGAGGCGAAGTAGGCGTTCGCTTCGCTGTCAGCGACACGCGTGACACTCCCTTCCACGCGCACCTGGCGCTCGAGTGGCTGCCAGTGAAAGCACAGCGCCGCCCAGGGTCGCTCGAGCAGCTCCTGTCCCTTGCGGCTTTCGAGATTCGTGTAGAAGACGAAACCGCGTGCGTCCACGGCCTTCAGCAGCACCACGCGTGCCGAGGGACGGCCATTGGCGCCGACACTCGCCACCGTCATCGCCGTGGGTTCCGGCAGCACCGCGCGATCAATGGCTCGGGCCTGCGCAAGCAGCGACTGGAAGTAGGCGATGGGATCGGGCGGCGAGGTGATCGATGCGGGCGGCTCAGCGGCGGTCATGTATCCGTCGGCATCGGGACAGCCTGATGATCCATCGGCTCTGGCTCACGGAGAGATGTGACGGCGCTGCAGTTCGGCGATCGCATCATGATAACCAGCGCGTGCCGCCCGGTGGAACCAGAACACGGCCTGGCGGTCGTCGCGCGTGATGCCGCGTCCGTTGGCGTACATGAAGCCCAGATTGTACTCGGCCTGCGCGTCGCCATTTTCGGCAGCCAGTTGGAACCACCGCACGGCCTCCGCGTCATCACGCGCCACTCCACGGCCGGCTCCGTAGAGCCAGCCCAGGTAGTTCTCCGCTCGCGCATTACCCTGGGCCGCCGCCTTGCGGTACCATGCCAGCGCTTCCGCGAGATTCGCGGGTGTGCCCACTCCACGCTCGTACGCGCGCCCCGTCTGGAATTGCGCTTCGGCATCGCCCAGCATCGCCGCTCGCCGGAACCATGCCGCGGCATGGACGGAGTCGCGCGTGACGCCGTTGCCGGCCTGATACATCACGGCCAGCATGCGGGCGGAGGTCGCGTTTCCTCCATCGGCATCTCGCTGGCAGCCCGGTACGGCGTCGGCCCAATCCTTCGCGGCGACCATCGCGGCGCAGGTCGCCGCGTCCGCCGGTGCCGCTGGCGCCACGGCAGCCGCCGCCGCCGCCACCGGGGGCGCCACCGGGGGGGCCACCGGGGGGGCCACCGCGGCCACCGCGGCCACCG